>DJFQ01000026.1 GCA_002432095.1 Marinagarivorans sp. UBA5868
GCATAACTTAAATCAATAATGCGACCGTCGTGAAACGGTCCGCGGTCGTTCACCCGCACAACAACTTTTTTTCCATTCTCCAAATTGGTCACCCGCACATAACTAGGTATTGCGAGGGTTTTATGGGCCGCCGTCATAGCGAACATATCGTAGGTTTCGCCGTTAGATGTTTTGTTGCCGTGAAATTTTTTACCATACCAGGAGGCGTAACCAGTCTGGCTAAAACCTCGGGTGTTGAAGTTAACGTGATAGGTTTTACCGAGCACGCTGTAGGGTGTTTTGTTGCCGGAGGTTCGAATCAGCTCCTCCCGCGGAACGGCATCTGCCAGATGTGACACATCCATATCCACATCCGGCGCGCCATCCCGAAGAACGACCGTGGTTGATCCGGGCCTCACACTGGATACACAGCCCAACAACCACAAAGGCGCCAGCATGACCAGAATCCATCGAAAACTCCGCAACATTCGCGCTCTACCCCAATGACTTACGATTAAAGATCTTTTTTAGCAACCGTTTCAGCGCGCGCTTCTTTAATCGCTTCGCTCAGCTGCCACACAGCCATCGCGTAAAGCTGGCTGCGGTTATAGCGTGTGATCACGTAAAAATTATTAAAACCGAGCCAATACTCTGGTCCTTGTTCCTGCTGATAACTCAACAGCGCCGCTTTGTGTTCTCCATCAATGTTTACCGCCGGCTTTATGCCCTTCTTGCGCAACTCGGCCAGGGAAATATCTGGTCGGGCGGTGCTGTTTACCGTCGACTCGTCCACCTTGCCCGACACGTTTGCGCGTACAAACACCGGTTGGCCGGTTTGCCACCCATGGGCCTTGAAATAATTCGCCACACTGGCAATTGCGTCCTGTTTATTTGCCCAGATGTCAGCAATCTCGTCGCCGTCATGATCACGAGCAAAATGTCGATAGCTGCTGGGAATAAATTGACCAAATCCCATCGCACCTGCATAAGAACCTTTTAAATCCAGAGGATTTTGTTTTTGCTCCCGAGCCAGCAAAAATAACTGCTCCAACTGACCGCGGAAAAAGGTGGCGCGCGGCGGATAATCGAAACCAAGAGTCGCCAATGCATCGACCACTCTATAGCCGCCCATATGGCGACCGTAACGCGTTTCGACGCCGATAATCGCCACGATGATCGATTCATCAACGCCGTAACGCTCCGACACATCAGCAAGTGTTGCCGCATTTTCCTGCCAAAAGACCGTACCCTGTTGAATACGATCATTATCCAAAAAGATTTTTCGGTATTCGAACCAAGGTTTGGTTTTCTCTGCCGGTCGTGCAATTGCATCCAAAATAGCCTGTTTCTTTTCTGCCTGAGCCAACACGGTTTTAATGTCACCGGCTTTAAAACCATGCTCCTTCACCATGCGCTCGACAAATTCTTGCGCTTCTGGGTGTTGTTGGTAATCGGCTGCAGCGTAGCCAGCCCCCAGCGCGCATAAGCCAAACATGGCGGAGCGCCAAAATCGTTGCATCATAATTTCACTCACATGGTTACACGTTTGCGTTCGGTTGCTATTGCCATTAACAGCCCGAAGCCCAGCATTAACGAAATAATGGAAGTCCCCCCGAGACTTACCAGCGGAAGTGGCACACCCACAATTGGCAGCAGGCCCGACACCATACCAATATTCACGAAAACGTAGACCATAAAGGTCAAGGTAATACTTCCTGCGAGAATTCGGCTGAAGGTGCTCTGTGCTTTCACCGCGATCCAAAGCCCGCGACCAATAATAAAAAAATAACCCGCTAGCAGAATTAAAAAGCCGACCATGCCGAACTCTTCCGCCAGCACCGCGATAATAAAATCCGTGTGGCTCTCCGGCAGAAAATCCAACTGTGATTGAGTACCCTGCATCCAACCCTTGCCCTCCCATCCTCCAGAACCGATGGCCGTTTTGGATTGAATGATATTCCAGCCGCTACCGAGCCGGTCGGCCTCGGGATCGAGCAACGTCAGCACGCGCTGCTTTTGATAATCGTGCATAACAAAATGCCACATGGGCCAAGAGGCGATAACGACCGCGGCAACGGTGCCAAAAATGTATCGCCAGGGCAAGCCGGCAAGAAACAATCCGATAAGTCCTGAGGTGGTCACCAGAATGGCCGTGCCAAGATCCGGCTGCAGCACGATCAGAGCCGCCGGCAACAGAATAAATACGAGAGCAATCAACACATGTTTAAAGCGCGGCGGCAACATGCGTGCAGAAAAAAATGCGGCGACACAAATTGGCACCGCTAATTTGAGAATCTCGGAGGGCTGAAAACGGATAAATCCTAAACTGAGCCAGCGCTGCGCGCCCTTCGCGCCAACACCAATAAAAAGTACCAGCACCAGAAGAATCACCCCGACCACATAAAACCAGAATGCAAATCGTTCGATGAACAATAGGTTGACTTGTGCTGCCGCAAACATCGCCAAATAAGCCAGACTAAAAAATACCAGCTGGCGCTTTACCATAAATTGGCTGTGACCACTTGCGCTATAAAGCACCAACAGGCCGTAGCACGTCATAAATACCAGTCCCAACAATAACAGTGGGTCCAGATGAATCATTCGCCAGAAACTGGTCGCGCTTTTAAAGTGGTGACCGGAGTCCGGCAGGCGCCGGACAAAGTCCTGTCCTTTTAGAATCACGGTGACAGCCTTTTGAAATTATGATGANNCGCCTGTCCTTTCAAAAGCATGGTCGCAGTCTTTCGAAGTCATGGAGACAGTCCCAATATGGCTTCCTGCTCGCGCTCCGCTTGGCGTACTGCGTCAAGCGCGAACCAAGTATCAAAAACTTTACGCGCGACCGGGGCCGCCGCGCTGGAGCCGTGTTCGCCATTCTCAACGATGACGGCCACTGCCAATTGGGGATTTTCCACGGGTGCGAAGGCGATAAACAAAGCGTGGTCCCGATTGCGCTCGCGAATTTTATCCCGGTCGTATTCCTCATCCTGTGCAATGCCAATCACCTGAGCCGTACCGGTTTTGCCCGCGATGTGAAAGGCGGTGTCTTTGCTGATAATTTTGGCCGTACCGCGGGGGCTGTGAATCACCGCTTGCATTGCAGATACCACGTAATCCCAATTTTCCTCTCGCGCCGGGTAGGTCAAACGCGCCGAGGTCACCACCGATTCGGCACCAATGCGTTCGACAATTCGTGGTTCATGCATCACACCGCGCCGCGCTAAACCGGCGGTCATTACCCCAAGCTGCATTGGAGTTGTCAGCACATCGCCCTGCCCAATGCTCATATTAAGGCTGTCGCCCGGAAACCAAGCCATCCCGCGCACCGCTTTTTTCCAGATGCGCGAAGGCCAGTTTCCGGCCCGCTCGCTGGGAATATCCACTCCGGTGCGCTCACCCAAACCAAAAGCGGCGCCTAATGGATGCATGCGNNCCCCATTTTTTCCAGTCGCGATAGCGGCGATCACTGTTTTCCAGCCGATAAAATCCCGGATCGCGAATTCGCCATTGGGGCGTTACCACGCCGCTCTCAAGTCCGCCCAGACCAAACATGGGTTTGAGCGTGGAGCCCGGTGGATACTGCCCCTGGATAGCGCGATTCAACAGCGGCAAATCCAGCGATTCATTCAGCTCTTTATAGTTTTGGTAGCTGATACCGGTGACAAAAAGATTGGGATCAAAACTTGGTGTACTCACCAGTGCCAGCACTCCACCCGTGGCGACCTCTATGGCGACTACCGCGCCGCGGCGGCCATCCATAGCGTCCACTGCCGCTTTCTGCAGGCCGATATCCAGATACAGATGTAGATCTTTGCCCGGCACCGGATCGATTCGTTCCAAGGTGCGCAGCACTCTCCCATGGGCGTTCACTTCCACATGCTGCGAGCCCACCTCTCCCAACAACTGGTCCTCATAGTATTTTTCGATACCGATTTTGCCGATGCTGTGTGTGCCGCTGTACCGGCGGTAGGTTTCGTCATCAAAACCGGTGAGCTCCCGCTCGTTAATACGCCCCACGTAACCAATGGTATGAGCAAACAATTCACCGTGCGGGTAATACCGCACCAGCTGCGCTTCCACTTCAACGCCTTCCAATGCGTATTCATTAACGGCAATGCGGGCAATTTCACTTTCCGTCAGGTGATAGCGCAGGGGCACGGATTCATAGGGACGGCGACGCTGCTTCAACGCTTTATGGAAACTCGTCAAATCGTCCTCACCCACTTCCACCAACCCTGCTAAAACTTCCAGCGTCTTCTCAAGATTGGGGGTGCGCTCTTTAACAACTGACAGGGTGTAACTCGGGCGGTTTTCCGCTAAAAGCACGCCATTGCGATCAAATATCAAGCCGCGATTGGGCGGTACCGGTTGCACCTGAATACGGTTGCTATTGGCCCGTGTGGCGTAATCCTGGTAATTGACGATCTGCAGGTTGTAGAAACGAAAAATCAGCACGCCGAACAGCAATAAAACGAGAGCGAAAGCCACCGTAATCCGCGAACAGACCAATCGGGTTTCCGTCTTGATGTCTTTCAAATGACGATGGTCGTTATCGATATCGGGGAATGGCATATCTCAAGACAAGCGGTGATCAAGCGAACAAGTCGGGTGGGTAACGAAGTACAACAGATCTTCGTTCCATTAAGTATTGAACAACAGTTAAACATTGAACAACCGCTAAACATTGAACAACGGCTAAGCATTGGATAGCGGCTAGTTATTCGGCGTTGTTGGCGCGCGAGTATGCCGGGTAAATGTTCTGGAAGAAACCCGCATGCTGCACTCACGGCGAAATTGTTCAGACACAGCGGACCACATGAGCGCTCCTCCAGTTCCGCCGGGACAACGCAAAGCGCAGCTACACATGAGATTTATTTGTGATAAGGGTGATTCTGCAGAATGGTCCAGGCGCGATAGAGCTGTTCAATCAGCAGTATCCGGACCAGCGGATGGGGCAAGGTGAGATTGGAGAGCGACCAGCGGGCATTTGCACGGGAAAGACAATGTGGACTGAAACCATCTGGCCCGCCGATGACAAACGCTAAATTCCCGCCATCCATCCGCCACTTCGCCAACTGCTCTGCTAATTGCTCGGTGTTCCATGCTTTGCCTTGCACATCCAGTGCGACCATCGTGGAAGAAGGCGGCACGGCCTGCAAAATTGCATCTCCCTCCTGGCGCATCGCGTCCGGCACGCTCGCATTTTTGCCGCGGTTACCCAAGGAGATTTCCACCACATTTGGGGTGAGTTCCTTGGGCAACCGCTTGGCGTACTCGTCGTAGCCCGCCTGCACCCATGCCGGCATGCGTGTACCCACCGCAATCAGCTGCACTTTCATGCGGGTCTCAGTGAGGACGCTCTTCGGTGCGGTGTGCCGGCACCTTGGACCAGAGTTTTTCCAGCTCNNAATGGACGATGGCCAGCTTCCTTTAATTCCTCAATTACATTATTGGCGAGGGATTTGACATGACGATTGGACGTGCCATTCACGATAATCAGGTGATCCATAACGTCGGTGAGCGGACTGACATCCAGCTCCACGATTTTTTGCCCCTTGAGGTCTTCCAGGGCATCAATAATTAATTTGTTCAATTCAACACTCATAAGTACATTTCTAATTGATGGATAAATTACGTTTCTAATTGATGGGTAAATAAAGTTG
>DJFQ01000226.1:0-11162 GCA_002432095.1 Marinagarivorans sp. UBA5868
GGCAGGATCCAGACATCATCATGGTTGGCGAGATCCGCGATCTGGAAACCGCGCAAATGGCGGTGCAGGCGGCGCTCACTGGGCACTTGGTGCTGTCTACACTGCACACCAACGACGCGCCAACGTCCATTTCACGTCTGCTCGACCTGGGCATCCCCGCCTATTTGTTAAAAGCCACGGTAGTGGGGGTGATGGCCCAGCGTTTGGTGCGCGCCTTGTGTAAGCACTGCAGGGTCAAAACCGAGGTGGACAAAGAAGACTGGGAGTCGCTGGTGCGTCCCTGGAAAGTCAACAAACCCGAGTTCATCTATTCCGCTGGCGGCTGTCTGGAATGCCGCAACACCGGTTATATGGGTCGGCAGGGCATTTACGAAATCATGCCGCTCACCGAAAGCCTGCAGCGACAGATTCACGATGATACGGACCTCAACACTCTGCGGCAGCACGCCATGCGCGAAGGTATGCGCACCTTGCGCTTGTCCGGTGCGCAAAAAGTTGCTGCGGGTATCACCACCGTGGAAGAAGTGCTGCGGGTGGCCCCGGCGGTGGAGAAATACCAATAAGGTGGACAAGTACGACTAGCTGGAAGCATTACTAGCTGGAAGTACTAATAGGAAGTAATAGGAAGTAATAGGAAGTACCAATAGGTCGCAGACTGGCTTATCCCGCGTCACTATGTTGGCTGGCCCCTTGACCGGCATCAGGCCACTCTCTACGCTGCGCGCCCATCAAACGCCAACTTGATGTGTTGGCCGCTTAATTGCGAGCCTTATTGAAATCTTGTCGCTGGCTGAGGTCGCCTATGCCGTTTTTGTCCTGGGGATGTCTGTTCGCTTTGCTGGTTTTGGCAATGCCGAGCGTTGCCGATGACGACCTAACGAAATCCCTGGTGGAAGAAACGCGCGCTTCTGAGGCGCGGGCAGCGGAGATTCCCGAAGCGGCCGTAGCGCCAGTGCCGGCTGCATCTACCACCTCCATCGCAGCTACCTCCACTACCGCCACCACTTCGGAAGCGCTAGCGCCGCAAGCGGGCGAAGCTAACCCGGCGGCGCCCGTCGACGAACCCGCCTCAGCCGATCCACCGTTACCACAGGCGGAAAACGTCAATCTGAAGGAGGTGATTGATAAACCATTGGTAGAGGCGCTGCCGCAGACACAAACCCCTGTTCCAGAATTGCAGACCCCCGGTGATGGCAGTATGTCACCCGTGCCTACGCAAGCAGATGCGCCAGTGCCCGTCCCCCCGCCGGTCGTTGAAGCGCCTCCCTCGCCACCGGTAATTGAACCGCTGCGTATGCTGGGTGCGGAGGTGTTGCCCGGTACTGCGACACGACTGGCTTGGTCGGTAAAGGACTCCCTCGCCGGTATCTCCGTGCCGACTCCGGTGCTCGTGGTGCACGGCAAAAATCCTGGGCCAAGGGTCTGTCTTACCGCCGCGCTGCACGGTGACGAGCTCAACGGCATCGAAGTGGTGCGACGCATTCTTTACGATCTACAACCGGACAAGCTCTCGGGAACAGTGATTGGTGTACCGATCGTTAATCTCCAAGGCTTTCGCCGCGCATCGCGTTATTTGCCGGATCGCCGCGACCTCAATCGTTATTTTCCAGGCCGCCCCAGTGGCAGCTCGGCCGCACGCATCGCCCACTCGTTTTTCCACGAGGTGATCGTCCATTGCCAATACCTTGTCGACCTGCATACCGGTTCCTTTCGCCGCACCAACTTGCCGCAATTGCGGGCGGATCTGACCACGCCATCTGTGGCAGAGCTGACCGGTCACATGGGTGCGATAGTGGTGCTGCAGAGTAAAGGTGCACGTGGGTCTTTGCGCCGCGCTGCGGTGGATGCAGGTATTCCCGCGGTAACGGTGGAGGCGGGGGAGCCGCTAAATGTGGAGCCGGATGCGGTGCAGCAGGGCGTCCAGTCCATTGAGGCATTGCTGAGCAAGCTGAATATGTATCCCTACAAGGGACTCTGGGCGCGCAAGTCGGAGCCGGTGTATTACAAATCCCGCTGGGTGAGGGCGCCCGCTGGTGGCATTTTGTTGAACAAAGCGCGCTTGGGAGAACGCATCAAACGTGACCAGACCCTGGGAGTGGTTACTGATCCTATTACCAATGTCGCGCAGGAGATCCGCGCGCCGATTTCCGGTCGGGTGATCGGCATGGCGTTGAACCAGGTGATGTTGCCGGGTTTCGCCGCCTATCACATCGGCTATCAGTCCACGGTAGAGGAAGCGGCGGAGGATGATGCCGGCCCCGACGAAGCAGTTGGGGATGATGCCGAGGTTGAGGAGAGCGAAGACGGATTGGAGCCCTTGCCGGAGACCCCCTCACCCGCTTCTTTATAAACAATCAGGTAAGAATCGACGCAGCGTTTTTGAGTTGCTTTCGATTGAGCTGTTGATGTACCGCCCGGGGCCGATGGGTCCCGCTTTGTTGCTTTCCGCTCTGACACTGCCGCCTGCCTTTGTTATCATCCGGCACCCGCGTATCTCCAGCTGATGGCGAGAGATCACCTTTGCACTAGAGATTACCCTTTTTGCAACCAGAGACCATCTTGGCAACTTCAGAAGACCAATCTATGACCCAACCACAAAAGCTGCGCATTGCTACCCGCAAAAGTTTACTCGCGCTGTGGCAAGCCAATTACGTGAAGGCCCGCCTTGAATATTTTCATCCTGCGCTGACCGTCGAACTGGTGCCCATGAGCAGCCGTGGTGATGTGCTGTTGGATGTGCCCTTGGCGAAGGTGGGCGGCAAGGGCTTGTTCGTGAAAGAACTTGAGCAGGCAATGCTCAGCGGNNCAAGGCCTCGGCCTGGCGGTGATCTGCGAGCGGGAAGACCCGCGCGACGCCTGGGTCTCCAACACCTATGACTCCATTGACGATCTGCCCCAGGGTGCGGTTGTTGGTACGTCCAGCCTGCGCCGGCAAAGTCAGATTCTCGCAGCGCGCCCGGATCTTAAAGTGAAATTCCTGCGCGGCAACGTGCAAACCCGCCTGGCCAAGCTCGACGATGCCGATTACGACGGCATTATCCTCGCGGCAGCGGGCCTTTTGCGTCTTGAGTTGGAAGAGCGCATCCGCGGGTATATCGAACCCGAAGAATGCCTCCCCGCTGGCGGGCAAGGTGCGGTGGGCATCGAATGCCGCATGGCGGACACCGCCATCCTCGAATTACTTAAACCTTTGCACCACACGCCCACCGCCGAAGCCGTATTGGCGGAGCGCGCTATGAATCGACGCCTGGAGGGTGGTTGCCAGGTGCCGATCGCGTGTTACGCCATTCACCAAGAGAACCAACTTTGGCTGCGCGGCCTGGTAGCCGAGCCGGACGGGTCACGTCTGTTAAGCGACGAGATTCGCGGACCGGCCAGCGAGGGCGAAGGTATGGGAATTGAGCTGGCGGAGCGGCTGCTTGCCGCTGGTGCCGACGAGATTTTACGCAAGGTCTACGGTCGTGCTTGACCCCCGCATCTGGGCCACCCGTCCCGCATATCAGAATGGCCAATGGCATGAGTCTTTGGCAGAGCTGGGATTTCCGGTGGTGGATCTGCCGCTGATGATGATTGAACCGGTTCATGAGCCGGCGGAAATCCAGGCGGTAAAGAACCTGATTCTCGATTTCGATCAATTCCATAAAGTCATTTTTGTCAGTCAGAACGCGGTGCGTGAGACCTTCGCCTGGCTGCGTGATTACTGGCCGCAGCTGCCGACGGGTGTGGAGTATTTTGCGGTCGGCCGCAAAACTGCCGATGCGGTTATGGCCGAGCGCCTAACGGTGGCGAACGGTATCCAGGCCATGGACAGCGACGAGTTGCTGGCGATGCCGCAGCTGCAAAACGTTTGGGGACAAAAAATCCTGATCTGCCGAGGTCGCGGCGGGCTGCCCCGTATGGGTGAGGTTTTGCACGAGCGCGGGGCCATAGTGCGCTACTGCGAGTTGTATCACCGACGTTTACCACCAAGCGCGGTGGCGGAAGCGGCACCCCTGATGCCCGGATGCGCAGCCGACATCATTCCCATCTTCAGCGGTGAAACTTTGCAGAATTTCGTGCGCGTACTGGATGCTAATGGCACCGCCGAACGCGATATGACCCTCGTGGTTCCGGGAAAGCGCGTCACCCAGTCTGCGGAAAAACTGGGTTTTCGCCATATAGTCACCGCGGAAAACGCCACCGCCACCATTATGCTGGCGGCGGTGCGGGAGGCATTGGACAAGCGGGCACAAACCTCGTAAAGCCGTATAGCTTGTAGAGCCGTTAGCGGAGCAGTGACCTAGTTAGCGGCGCAATGGCCTATTTAGCGGTGTAACGCCTTATAAGGTGTAACGCCTTATAAGGTGTAATGCCTATAACTTGAACGCTGATACACGAACCCTTGTGAAGCCCACGATATGACGGATAACGACAAGCCAGCAGTCAGTGACACACCGGACTCCCCCGCCGAGATTCATGCGGATTCTGCACCTGTTGCCACACCGGTTGACCCTAGTCCAGCAAGCACGCCGGTACAACCGCAGCGCCGTTCTGGTGCTCCATGGGTGGTGCTGCTTTTGTTGGTTATGGCGGGTGCTGGAGTGGGTGGCTATTGGATATGGCAACAATTGCAGGTGCGCGATGTGCAGCTGCAGGAGTTGCACGCTCAGGTTGTGGCAAGTAGCGATCAACTCGCCGGCCTGCAGTCCCGTATGCAAACACAGGTGGACCGCCAATTGGCGGATACTCAGGCACTTGCCGAGGCGCGTGATCAAGAGTGGCGGCAACAGTTTGAGCAATTCCAGCGCGATCAGGAGCAGCTGCGTCAGCAAGTGGATGGCCAACAACAGCGGCTTGCCAGCCTGTCCACCACCAGTCGGGAAGATTGGTTGCTAGCGGAAGCGGAATACCTGTTGAACATCGCCAATCAGCGTGTACTGATGGAGCGCACCACTGAGAACGCAGTGGCGCTGTTGCGCAGCGCGGATGAGCGTTTGCAGCAGGCTGGCGAAGGCTCCGGTGATGCCGAATTATTTGCAATTCGCAAGACACTGAGCCGCGACTTGGCAGCCCTCGAACAAATTGACCCGGTGGATAAAGAAGGCTTGTACCTACGCCTTTACGCATTGGCAGAGAGGGTTGATGAGTTACCCCGCCTGCAAGTGGAAGAGTTTGGCGTGGATGGCGAAGCCAGTGATGTGGCAGCGGAAGATGGCGCGCAAACCGGTTGGGCGGCGCGCTTTTGGCGCGGTCTGCGAGATCTCGCTGGATCTTTGGATCGATACGTGCGCATAGACGACGTAGAGGCGCCCGCGAAACCTCTTGTCGACAGCTACGCTACCCGCCTCGCGGCATTAAATGTCAGGTTGTTGCTTGAGCAGGCGCAACTGGCATTGCTGCAGGAAGAAGCCACGGTATATCGCCACAGCCTGGAGAAAGCCTTGGCGCTGCTGCAGAACTATTACATCGCGTCCGAGCAGAACCAACGCCTGCAAGCCTCGCTGACCGAGCTTGCGCAAGTGGAAGTGGCGCCGGAGCTACCCGATATATCTGAGTCGTTGACCCTGCTACGCGATTACCTGCGGCAATTGCATCGCGTGCAGCCAGCGCCGAAGGGGCAGCTATGAGAAAGATAATTCTCGCGAGTGTGCTGGCGCTGGTGGCGGGTGCCGGCCTCTGGCATCTGCTGCAATACGACGCGGGTTATATCCTGATCGTTGTAGCGGGCAAAACCATCGAAATGCGTTTCGCGTTTGCGGTGCTGAGTTTGTTGTTGCTGATATTGCTACTGCGTTGGGGCTGGCGCTTGCTGCGCGGCACTTTGGGAATATTCAGTGGTGGCTGGCGAGCCGCCGTGGGACGTCGTGCGCTGCGCACTGAATTGCGCACCCAGCGCGGATTGCTGAGTTACATCGAGGGGGATTGGCAGGGCGCACAACGCGATCTGCTGAAAGCTGCGAAGGACCTGCCAAGGCCCCTCGTGCATTACCTTGCCGCCGCCCGCAGCGCACATGAGATGGGGCAGGATGAAAAAGCCGCCGAACTGCTCAACCAGGCTGAACAATTAGCCTTAGCCTCCGGTAACAAGCTGGTTGTCCTACTAAGCCAGGCGCGGCTG
Source organism: Marinagarivorans sp. UBA5868 (assembly GCA_002432095.1). GTDB lineage: Bacteria > Pseudomonadota > Gammaproteobacteria > Pseudomonadales > Cellvibrionaceae > UBA5868. Next base: position 6,098 of record DJFQ01000226.1, read on the forward strand.
TTGCTGTGGCGTCAGCAGTACGATGCCTGCCTGACCAAGTTGCACTTGGCGAAGACCATGGCACCACATCATCCGGTGGTGCTCGACCTATTGCAGCAGGTGTACGCGATACGGGGGGATTGGACGTCTTTGGAGCAGCTTCTGCCAGAGCTGCGCCGTTACAAAGCACTGCCGGAGAAGATACTTTCCGCCATTGAACAATGCGTTTACCTCAGTTTGCTGCAGGATGCCGGTAAAGGCATTCGAGGCCAAGGTCAGGATCAAGCTGCGCTAGCAGAGCTTCAGCAAGTCTGGCAGCGACTACCGAAAGCGGCGAGGCTGCTACCGGAATACGCTACCGCTTACGGAAAGTTGTTGGTCCTGGCGCAGGAACATGATCAAGCGGAAACTCTGCTGCGCCATGCGTTGAAGGAGCACTGGTCCGCGCCATTGGTCGAACTATATGGCCTCGCTGCTCCAGGAGATCGACAGGCGCAGCTGCACCATGCACAGCGCTGGGCTCAGGATCACCCGGAGGACGCGGAGCTTCATCTCGCGTTAGGGCGAATTTGTCTGCGCAACGAGCTCTGGGGAAAAGCGCGCGATCACTTTCAGCAGAGTTTGAGATTGCGTCCTACTCCCGCCGCTTATGCGGAGCTCGGCCGCCTGCTGGCCCATTTGGGAGAGCACACTCCCAGTACAGAACATTTTCGCCAGGGACTGCTGCTAACCACTCACGGCCTGCCCAACCTTCCTATGCCCCGATAACCGGAGCAGCCGCTCCGGATCTTTATAAGATTCAACAAAGCGTCACGAACCTTTCTTATCTTCACATAAGAGCTTTAACGACTAAGCGACGATCTGTGCGCCCTATGGCGCCGATATTGCTAGTTCCGCTCGCGCCGTCCGGCGACAACATTTAACAATAAACAGGAAGATCCTATGAAAGCATCTAGACGCTTATCTTTTCTATTGGCGCGTACCGTCAAAACGCTGACGTTTGGCGGCCTTTTGATCTGGACCAATTTTGGTTACGCCGAAAATTTGGCGCCCATTAAATTGGAAGTGACATTGGCCGTTACTTGGAGTGAGTTGGTAGGCAGCAGCACTGGCCTGAACAATACTGGCGAAGCTGATACATGGGTGGCGATTGTCGATATCAAAGATGTGGCATTGGTGGCATATCCCGAATGCCCACAGGCTCCGTGCCCGGCGAATATCGATGTCAATGAACAGGATTCTGATGGATTTAGCTTTAATGTTTCGTCCACATCCGAAATCCCGGCGGATAACCCCGTCGTTCGTACAGATCAGCGCAACAGCTTCGATACTTTCGATTTCGATTCCAATCTCAGTTCTCCTGGCACTGAATTTTTCCGCTTTGTCGATACAGAGGTTGGCGTCTATTACCCACCTCAGGGATCTGGCAGCATAACCTGGCGTCTGGACCGCCGTTTGCTGAGCCCGACACAGCCTGCTGGCTATGTCCAGCGCGATACGCAAGGTTTTATTGAAGCATTGCGGGATCCCGCTCTTACCTATAGCGTCACGGAGTTCTTCGCCAACAATACCCTGCAAACCGCGTACACCAAGACCGGCACGGCCAAAGTAACCAAGGTTCGGGTGCTCTCGGAAGTGGCGCCCACGGCCCCGTTAACTTGCCGTTATCAGGTGGCGACTGACTGGGGTACGGGTTATGTCGCTTTTGTTTATCTGAAAAATGAGACGGCAGAACAGGTGAATGGTTGGGAAGTGGACGTCAGTTTCCAGGATCCACTCACCGTCACAAGCTCATGGAGTGCTGCCCTGAGTGGCAATGCCGGTGCTTTAACGGCTTTACCCTTGTCTTGGAATCAGACAATTTATCCGGGGCAGGAAATCAACTTTGGTTTCCAAGGCAATAAAATCTCCGGTCAGACTTCCGCGGCAACGGTTAGCGGTACGGTTTGCCGCTAAGGGGGTATTGAGAACGTCACCTGCGGGTGGCGTTTTTTAATATGGCAAAAAGCTCGACACTCATTTCATCTCTCACCGCTCATTCTGAGTGTTGTACCTTCTGTCGCCCTATAGTTGATAGTGCTTGAGGTGCCAAATGCGCAGTGTCAAATTACCTTACAGTTGTTTGGTGCAGTACTTTAGCTCCAATACATAACTGATTGAAATTTAACGGAAACAAGATTCTGGTCCAAAATGTGCTGTGTGTGCACTATTGTGAGCCACTTGGAGAAATAACTGTGCACTACCGCAAAGGTGAAAACGGCAAAACCTGGTTTCGTACCGAACGCTTTTTCACGATAGGAATTGATTGGTACGCTTCGACCCGCGAAGGCCGAAATTTAGGTCCTTTTAAAACGCGGTATGCAGCGGAACAGGGATTGGTGCGATATATAGTGGATTTGAAAAACAATCGTAAACACAGCATGCAAACCAACAAGCCCGCCACTGACATCTGGAAGTCCAATAATTACGTGTAATTTCAGGCCCTCTCATTACAGAGGGCCCATCCTTTATCCCCATTTCTTATCTCAAATAATCCTTAATCGCGTTGTACCAGGTCTGGCCCATGAACCGGTATCCCGTGTCGTTCGGATGGAGGTTGTCTGAGGTAAGACCATTGCTCGGGAAGCCGCGATATTGATCGACCAGGACCACATTGAATCCTTGGTTGATGCGCTCCTGCACAACGCCCGGAATCACCGCCACGTAAGAGTCCGCCCATTGTTTTGCGTAGTCATTGCGCGGGGTGATAACCGCGACGGCTAACAGTGCGTCTGGCTGGCGATCCACGATCTTGTCGATGAGCGCTCCCAACCTTTGCGCCATGGCCTGCGGCCCATTGTTATTGGGTTCCACCCAGGAATCATTGGTGCCGATCATCAAAAGAATAATGTCCGGATCGCCATTAAGCGCCGGGCTGGGCACTATGCCGGCGATTTGATTGATAGACCAACCGCTATGACCCTCGTGATTGCGTGGAAAGCTCCTGCCATCGACAGTGGTTGGCCCATTAACAAGACTGCCGACAAAAGTAATGTTTTTGTTGTTTTGAACGGCCTGGCGAAATAACTCGGTGCGGTAAGCTCCACCGGAGCCGCCGATCCCGTCAGTAATGGAATCGCCCAGCGGCAGAATTTTACATGGGCCGGTGCTGGGGCAAATCGTCGGAGCTGGGGGTTCTTCGAATTGACCACCGTTCGCAGAGTAAATCGCTATGCCGGACAGGGTCGCGTTATCCACCAGTGAGGTAAGTTGAATGGTGATCGCTCCATCGCTTACGGGAATGTCCTGAACGTTCAATTTAAATGCAGTGTCGTGGCCGACCTTACTGTAGATATCCAGCGCGGCCGCAACCGAGCGGCCTTCAACGGAGACGTCGAAGCTGCGACTCCCGGCACTCTCCTGGTACATCTCCACAAAATGCAAAACAACACCGTAAGTCGCCTGAGTGACAGGGATGTTGTATGAGTGCGTGCCATAGCGCTCGGACTGGTAAAGTGCGCCGTTGCTGGCACCCGAGATTGGGTCGGTCGTGGTGTGCGGAGTTCCACCCGTTGCAAAACGATCGGCGGCAAACGTCACGCCGTCCAAAGTCACCGCCGAAGATGCGCCGACATTTACGGCATAAACCAAGCTGCCAGCCACGCTGCCAGAACTTGATGAGCTGGATGATGAGGTAGAGCTGGACGAACTGGAACTGGAGGAACTCGAAGAGGAGCTAGATGACGATGTGGACGAAGAGCTCGATGAGCTGGAGGAACTGGAAGAAGAGGAACTGCTAGACGACGCCGCAGGAGGCGGATTGGTCTGCCCGCCGCCACAGGCAACCAACAGAGAAATCAGGGAAAAAGCAAACAAATGTTTTATCGTCATAAAAGGTCCCAAAGGGTCTCCAGGCGGCCACAGATAATTCCATGGTCAATCGATATTATTATCATATAAATATATTCGCGGATAACGCAGCGAAAGTCTGAGATGCGGCGCAAAAAAATGAAAAGCGAAAACCTTCCTGGTGAGCTGGAATCCGTAGCGCTCTACGCGTCATTGACAGCAGTCACCGCCTTGTCCCTGGATATAATTTTGCCTGCCTATGAGGCTATTGGCCGCGACTTTAGTGCGACCTCCCCAGCCCACTTGCAGCATAGCCTGCTGCTATTTGTTACCGGTATGTTGATAGGTGAACTGCTTGCCGGAGTGCTGGCAGATCGTACTGGGCGGCGCAACACCGTGGCGATGAGCGTGGCTGTTTTTGCTATCGGCACACTGATCTGCCTGCTAGCTCCAATCTACGAATTGTTGTTAATCGGACGGGCGTTGCAGGGGATGGGTGCGGCCGGTCTGAAAATTTGCATACGCGCAGTGATCCGTGATCGCTACAGCGGCGCGGCCATGGCTCGCATCATGTCCTATGTGCTGGTGACTTTTGTTGCGCTGCCATTTATCGCTCCTGCTCTGGGCGCTACGTTTACGAAAAATTTTGGCTGGCGCAGCATCTTTATATTTTTAGGGGTTTATGCGCTGGCAATTTTCTTTTGGTATGGCTGGCGTCATCCCGAAACATTGCCGCAGTCTTCTGCTCGCAATTATGCCTTTATCAGTGCGGTGCATGTGTTTTTCCGCCAAAAACATAGTGTGTTATTAACGCTGACAGCCGGTCTTTTATTCGGTGTTCACTTGGCTTTTATCAGTCTGTCGCCGCTGCTGTTTGCGGATATTTATCAGATCGCCGATCACTTTCCTCGCTATTTCGGCAGTGTTGTTTGTGCTTTTGGTTTGGCACTGATCATTAACGCGCGATTGGTCATGCGCTTTGGAATGACGGCCCTGATTGTCGCAGGATTGGCTATTCTTAATTTTTCGCAGATGCTGTTTTTCGCCGTTATTTTTTTTAGCGGTGGCGCTCCCTTCTGGGCTTTTTTAACTCAGCTCTTTTTGATGATGTTTTCCCTCGGTTTGATTTTCGGCAATCTCACCGCGCTTATTCTGCAGCCTCTCGGAAATTTCGCCGGTGTCGGCAGTGCGTTGAGTTCAGCGTTGTCTTCCGCCGTCGCGCTGGTGGTGAGTTTCACTATGGGATTTATGTACGTGG
>DJFQ01000226.1:11220-48225 GCA_002432095.1 Marinagarivorans sp. UBA5868
ACGGATGCAAAGCGGCGCCGGAGCATCAGGTTGCGACAGTAATGAATGAGTGGCTATCCTTGCCACTTTTGCGAGGTAGTGATTATGAAATTGAAAATGATGATTTTGGCCGGCTTATTGGCGGTTGGATGCACCAGCCAGGCAAGCGAATTCAAAATGAAAATCGACAAAATCGACGAAATGAATGGATTCGTCCTCAGAGGCCTTGCTATCTCTGGGACGGTCGAACAAGGGTGCATTGCTCACGACAATGAATTTGTTGTGGTGCGCGATGGAAAAGAAGTGCTGAAAACGATTACACGAATCTTATTAGTAGAAGGTCTCCGGGAGGGGGAAGAAATTGACGGAGAAGCCTATACCGGCGAAGTGGTTAGCTTTTATCTTCCGGATATGAAAAAAGAGGTGGTGGAGATAGGGGATTGGATCATTGGTAAAGCGACAACCTGCAAAAAAAGCAAAAGGCGTTAAGTTGACGTAATTATTTGTTAGGGTTTTTTGCATAAAATAGCCGTTTAGAGTCCATCTGACCATGCGCAACTTGGCAAATTTTTAACCAGACGGTTGCCTTTATTTGATGATATGACAAAAGGACGAAATGGCGCACACCTCAAACTTCCACATCTCCGTAAATTGCTACTAAGGCATGTTCGACACGACAGCTTGTATTTGTCGGTCGCCGTAGCTGTGTTGTTGGCAGATGCGGTCCGGGCGGGGCTATGTTGAAAATAACGATAGTCCGATTAAATCGGTATTCCCTGTCCCGGGGCGAAGATGCTCCTCCTATTTTTTTATAACCAGCAATATATTCATTAGGCGGGGTTTTTCCTATGAGTTTTTTTAATTTCAAACGCTCGCTTGTAGCAGCGACAGCATGTCTTGCTGCAATGAGCTTTTCCTCTGCGAACGCCTGTACAGGCGTACTTAACAACTCAAACAACGCTGTCGGTACTCACAACGGCTTTTATTATTCATTTTGGAAGCAGGAGACTGGCAATAGAGTGAGTATTACCTGCGGAGAAGCCGGCTATTACAAAACTGATTGGAGTAGCGTATTCAATTGGGTCGGTGGAATGGGCTGGAAGCCAGGTTCGGCAAGAACCGTTAATTACCGCGGCTCATTCAACAGTGGCCGTCAGCGAAACCAGTCAAACTCTTATCTTGCGCTTTACGGCTGGACTCGGCCTCCAGTAGAAGTTGAATATTACGTAGTCGAGAGTTACGGTTCTTACAACCCCGCGAGCTGTGGCGGTAGCGGCGGTGTTGCTGGCGGTGGCGGTAGCGGTGATGGCCAAAAAGGATCCGTCACCATCGGCGGAGTGCGTTACAACTTGACGCAGTGCACACGCACGAACCAGCCATCAATTTCTGGAACTTCCACGTTCAAACAGTTTTTCAGCGTACGTGAAACCCCTCTTCCCTGGGGCCAAGTCCAAGGCTCCATCGACGTAGGTGCCCACTTCAAAGCCTGGGCGGATGCCGGTATGCGGCTCGGCACCGATTTCGACTACATGGTGCTCGCTACTGAGGGTTACGATGGCAACAGACAGTCCTCTGGTAACTCTGAGCTTTGGATAACCACCGGCGACCCTGTGCCCGTTTCTTGCGGAACAACAGGCGGAGTCGAGATTTGTTGCAATATCAGCGCAGACCCGGATGGTGACGGTATGGGCATGGAAAACAACAAGGTGTGTACGGTCACGGATAAGACCGTTGGATACACTCCACCGAACTCACCCGACATTCTGGCAGCTGTTAACGTCGGTAGTACCGGTGCTGCGGTACAAGTCGGCGGTATCTACTATGCACCTAACCGCTATATGACTGGTGGTATGGCGAATTCCACCACGACAAACATTACCGGTGGTAACGACTTGTTCAAAACCGAACTGTACGGTGACTTCTCGGCTTCCATTCCGATGAGCAATCAGCGTGTATCTGTTGAGCTGGGCTTCGTAGAGATGTACCACACATCAGCCAGTATGCGTTCCTTCGACGTCGCCATTGAAGGTCAGCGCGTACTCTCCAACGTGGATATTTTCGATGAGGTAGGAGCCAACACTGCATGGAAACAGACGTTTGACGCTAACGTCACTGACGGAAAACTGGATATCGCGCTTACCACTAACACTGATAACGCCACCCTGAGTTCCATTCTGGTACGCAAATCGACTAGCAGCAGCTCTTCCAGCTCTAGCTCGTCTTCCTCCAGCAGCAGCTCTTCATCGTCCAGCAGCTCGTCGAACTCGTCCAGCAGCTCCTCTTCAAGTAGCAGCTCTTCCAGTTCTTCCAGCAGCAGCTCGTCCTCCTCCTCCGGCAGTACTGGCGGTGGCACCACCGGTGGCGGTAGCACTGGAGCTTTGTTCCTGATGATGATGGGCGCTCTGTTGTTCTCACGCCGTTTGGTTGTGAAAGCTTAAGAGCAGGTTTTACCCTCAAACAAAGGCCCCTTTTTAGGGGCCTTTTTTATTTTGGGGAAGCGGAAAGTTTTAGAGGGATATTTCTCTGCCGCATGCAGCGGCCTGGTAAATAGCGAGAAGAATTTGCAGATCCCTAAGGCCCTCTTGACCGGAAATCACTTCGGGTAAAGGCGCAGGATCGAGAAAGAGACGCCCCAGGTCCTCCATCTGTTTCCACTGGTGATGTTCGTGAGGAATAACCAGAAGGTGTTCTTTTTCGTCGCGCACTACACCATGCAGTGGGCCGTAGGAAAAAGCCGGATCCAGTTTGATGATGGCGCCCGCGCTGCGGATACTCAACTCGTCGAGATAGCCGCTGTAGCCGGCATAGCCTGTCATATAAATATCGCCGGGAAACCGCATCTGCCAGGAGATATGTTCTTCCACTTCGGCGAATTTCACCCGGTCAGTCACAGGGCCAAATTGCGCGGTGACGGCCACAGGTTCTTTGCCGGTGATATAGCGCGCTGCCTGCACGCCATAAATTCCCACATCAATAAGTGCGCCGCCGCCAGAGAGGGATTTTTTTAAGCGCCATTGCTCGGCGGGACCGACATCTATGGAAAAAATGGCGTTAATAAAATTCACTTTTCCTTTTGCCTGAGTGCTGCCGAGATTCGCGATTTGCTGATGCAACCTGTTGAATCGCAGCCGATATCCAACGGCGAGTTTTACTCCGGCAGATTCGCAAGCCGCGATCATCCGCTGGGCATCCTCAATATTGGTGGCCATGGGTTTTTCTACAATGACATGTTTGCCGGCTTCGGCCGCCCGTATCGTAAATTCCGCATGCAGGCTGTTAGGCAGGCAGATGTAAACAGCATCCACATCCTCGCAGTCACGGATCCGGTCGAAATCCTCATAATTTAAAATACGGTCTTCCTTGATGTTCCATTTATTTTGCCATGCGGGGATTTTTTCGTGACTGCCGGTGACAATTGCGTTGAGCTGCCAATAGGCTGAGCTTGTCAATCCCACTGCAATACAGTCGGTAGCGTAGTGACCTAGTCCCACCAAGGCGAGACCAAGTCTTTTTTCACCTGTTTGTTGTTCCATGCGTTACTCCCGAGTTACAACTATTCGCAAATATCCCGCTAGTTGATCAAATTCTATTTGCCTTGTCCGGGAGCGTGGGGGAATTGCATTTCTATATAGTCCTGCAAACGACCTTGGGGTTTTTCCAGGCCTTCTGGAATAGGGCGATCAGAAAAAGATTGGAAATATAGAACGCAGGCATTGCGCCACCAAAGGGCTTCTTTTTCTTGAATATCCAGCGCCATTTGTATTTGATGGAAAGGCTGCGGGGCAATTTTTTCTTGCAGGCTGTCCCATGTCTGTGCCATATCGCCGACGGCTGCAGCACCATCGTAATATCGATGCACAAGCTCGTTCCAAAGCGTGCGCCCCGAGCGGGTTTTGTAATCCCAGCTTAGGTGATGAAACCACAGCAGGAATTCTTCTGGCACAGTTTCCGGCGATGTGTAGAGATCGCGGACGGGCGGGAAATATTGCTCCACGGCATTTACACCGTTGGGTGAGCGATCAAAACCAATGCCGTTTTTATCGGCACGATGATAGTAAACCGACGTCCAGTCGTCGCGACCTAAATCTTTTACCCACGGACCGGGACCGTAGTGATGTCCCTCCGCCATAATGTGATGCAGCCCCAATGGCGTCATGTAATTTACGGTTATTTCACGGGATGCCATCATCAAATCGGTTACCTTTGTAACCACTTCACTATCGTTGCCGAGGGTCATGCGTACCCATTCTTCGGCAATCTCTCTCGCAGATAATTGGTGATCCCACGCCAGTCGTCCAAATACATACCAATTGGATTGCAGAATAATATGGCCAGTCCAGTTGCGGTCAGTGCCGATATTCGCCACCCCGGCGATTCCCGAAATACTATTGTTAAAAAGGGAGCCGTCCACAACTTTTGCCACGGTCGATCCTGCGCCTTTAGCGAACGTATCGGCATCGAGCACCTCTTTATACATGGGGCCGAGATAAACCCAGTGGGTGCTAAAACCCAAGTATTCCATGGTGATCTGAAACTCCATCATTAAAGGCGTTTGAGGTGTTGCACCGAATAATGGGCTGAAAGGTTCGCGGGGCTGAAAGTCGATAGGGCCGTTTTTGACTTGTACCAAAACATTTTTGTGAAATTGCCCGTCCAGCGGTTTGAATTCCGAATAGGCCTGTTTGGATCGCTCTTCGTTTTTTTCAGCGGCGTAGACAAAAGCCCGCCACATCACAATTCCACCATGTGGCTCAAGCGCTTCCGCAAGCATGTTCGCGCCCTGCGCGTGACTGCGGCCAAAATCCCCCGGCCCCGGCTGGCCTTCGGAATTAGCCTTGACGAGAAAGCCACCGAAATCTGGAATTCGCTTATAAATTTCCTGCGCTTTATCGCGCCACCACTTTTGCACTGCGGGATTTAGAGGATCGGAGGTGCTCATTCCGCCAATAAGCTGCGGCGAGCTGAATTTGATGGAGAGATAAACCTTGATGCCGTAGGGCCGAAAGATATCCGCGAGGGATGCTACTTTTTCCAAATATTGCGGTGTAAGAATCAGTGGGTCTGCATTGACGTTGTTTAAAACGGTACCGTTGATGCCGATTGAAGCATTAGCGCGGGCGTAATCGTAATAGCGCTGTTCTTTGTATTCCGGCAATTTATGCCAATCCCAAATCGACTGCCCCGCATAACCACGCTCCACATGCCGATCAAGATTGTCCCAGTGATTGAGTACCCTCAAGTCCATTTTCGGAGTGGACTTCACCGCAAGACTGTCGATGGGCTGATGCGTCTGCAGCAGCCGAAGAAAATGAAACGTGCCATATAGCGTCGCCACATCGGTATTGCCGGCAATCAATGTGACCTGTTTGCCGCGCAATTTGATGCTGCGCAGCAGATACCCTTCATTACCGAGATTCGCAAGCTCCTCCGCTAAACCTGCTTCACCGATAAGCGATGAGTTAAGGGGCGTGCCAATGATCAGCTGACGATTTTTCAGTTGCTGGCTTTCTGCCAATGAGTCACCCAACAATCCGCTCAAAGCGTGGTGTAATTCCTTACGGATAATGGTGTTGGTCTGGGAATCGCCTGCGATCTGCAACGACTGAATCTGTTGTTGATATTGCTTGGCCAATTTTCGGTCGGTGATTGGTTCATACCGCAGCCACAGCCGATAACCGTCTTCGCCGTCGAAGAAGAACTGAGCGAAGGATGCGTGAGCAGTAAAACAGAGGAGAAGTCCAAAAATAATGCGAGCACTGTATTTTTGTATTGTCAGCATTGGAGATTCCAAAAGATCGTCATTAGGCAAAAAGGGGTTTTAGACCAAAAGGGTTCATTAGGCCAGCGGCGGCATTTCGGACCAAATCGGTTCACTAGGCCGAAGGGATTGTAGGGAGACGGTCGCAAAATACAACCAATCAGAGCCACTGGTTTTGGTGGTCAGAAAGACAATTTCGGTCTGCCGACCAATAAGCAGAGACCTTTCGCAGGAATGCGGGTTCCCACGGGGTGGGTTTGCTTCAGTCTCCTCGGTAAACACCGACGGAAAGTCCTTCGTCTGTTCATCGTACTGTCAACATTTGTTCATGTAACCGTCACAGTCGCAATCTAGGCTCTGCGCTTGGCGTCGTATCGCATAAAGAGGTCTTTATGATCAATATCGAACAGGCGGTTATTAAAAAATTTCCAACGTTCGCATCGCAGCCGGGGATTATCCGCAGGCCGGCTGTCTCGTTTCTGAAGAAAATGATTCATCAAGATAAGGTGAATGAATTCTTAAAGGAAAATCGGGGGTTGGAAGGTTTTGAGTTTATTGATGCGGTATTTGATTATTTCAATTTCAGCTATTCGGTTTCCGCCCGTGATCGAGCCAATATTCCTGCGGAAGGAAGAGTGGTGATTATTGCCAATCATCCTATTGGTTCGCTGGATGGTTTGGCATTGCTAAAGCTGGTGGGTGAGGTACGCAACGATGTGAAGATTATTGCCAACGATATGCTGTTGAATTTTGGCAATCTTCGCAGCCTGTTTATTCCGGTAGATAACCTGGGAGCGGGTAGTGCGCTACGCAGCTTTCGCGCCACGCTTGCCGCGCTGGAAAATGAGGAAGCGGTGATCGTCTTCCCCGCGGGTGAAGTTTCCCGCGCGCGACCCACCGGCATAAAAGATTCACGTTGGCGCCCCGGATTTTTGCACTTCTGTCGGAAAACGTCCGCCCCCCTATTACCCATTCGGATAGAGGCAAAAAATTCTCTATTATTTTACGGCGCATCTATGGTGTTTAAGCCTCTAGGAACAGCGCTGCTGGCTCATGAGATGTTCAATAAGCGCTCCCGCACCATTCGTTTCAGTGTAGGCGAAGCTATACCGGCGTCGCAGTTGCGTACCGATGCCTTGCATGACCGTACGTTGGTCAAGCGGCTGAAAAAGCATCTCTATCAAATCGGCCGTCAGCGCAGCCCGATTTTTGAAACAGTGCGCACGATCGCGCACCCAGAGGATCGCCAGGCGCTGCAGGAGGAATTGCAGCGTGCGGAGCTGCTCGGCGAAACCCGCGATCACAACCGGATTTATTTATTTGATGCATTCCCAGATTCTGCAGTGATTCGCGAGATTGGGCGGCTGCGTGAGGTTGCCTTTCGCAAAGTAGGTGAGGGCACCGGCAGTAAGCGCGACCTTGATGAATATGATCAACACTACCGCCATTTGGTCTTGTGGGACAGGGAGCAGCTGGAAATTGCGGGCGCCTATCGCCTGGGTGAGGGCAGTCGTTTGCTGAATCAGTTTGGCGAGGAGGGTTTTTACACTCGATCACTTTATGTATTTAAGCCAGAATTGCGGCCTTATCTCGAACAGGGTGTGGAGCTCGGGCGTAGCTTTGTTAATCCTGATTATTGGGGTAAAGCTAGCCTTGATTATTTGTGGCAGGGTATCGGAGCCTATTTGCGCACTCGACCGCAGGTGCGTTATCTATTCGGCCCGGTGAGCATGAGCGCGGATTATCCAGCGTATTTGATGGATATCTTGGTGTACTTTTATCGGCGCTATCACGCCTGCGAGCAGGTTCTCGCGACTGCCCATCATCCTTATAATTTGTCGACGGAAAAAGTCCAACAGCTCAATGGAGAATTTGGCGATCGAGATCGGGAACAGGCATTTGAATTCATGCAGGAACTGTTTTCTATGCACGACCGAAAATTGCCAGTGCTATTTAAACAATATTGTGCGGTTTATGAGGAAGGTGGTTTTCAGGCGCTGGTGTTTAGCAGAGATCCGGATTTTGGCGATTGTTTGGACGGCATGTGTATGGGAGATCTAACCAAACTCAAAGTCAGTCGGCGCAAGCGTTATATCGGCGAATAAAAAAGGCTCCGATGGAGCCTTTTTTATTCGCTTGACGACCATCAGCTTTCTGTATCGAAGTCGTAATCCATACTCTCCGCTGGCCCCTGCAGATAGTAACCCTGGATATAGTGCACACCGGATTGCCAGAGTTTTGACAAGACACTGGCATTTTCCACGAATGGCACTATGGTGATTTTTTCGTGTTCGTGAATCTGACTCACCAAGGTGCCTAGTGCTTCTGGCTCGCCATTACCATTTTGCAGTTCTTGGGTAAAAGAACCGTCGACTTTTATGTATTGCGCCGACACATGTTCCAGCGCGCTGAAAGGGTTGAGCGCACAACCGAAGTGGCTGATGCTGCATTCGCAACCCAAAGCCGTCACCTGCGCAGTGAACGATTTGGCGATATTTAAATGGTCGTTTATGTCGTTTTCCTGCAACTGAAAGATGATTGCATCGGGAGGCAACTTCGCTGCTTTGAAGGCTACGCCAAGCCATGGTGGCAGGGTGGTGTCCTTTAGCGATTCCTTGCTGAGATTGATGATCAACCGGGTGTTATTGCCGGCGGCGCGATGTTGGGCCAGTAGTTTGATCGCCTCCAGAATGACCCAGCGATCAATTTTCGTGGTCGCGCCGATTTCTGCGGCAACGTCGAGAAATTCATTGGGCGACATGCCTGAATTGTCTTCGTCTACCATTCGCAACAGCACTTCGTAGTGCTCTTTGTCAGAGCCGCGCAAGCTCAGAATAGGCTGGAACAGCAGACGGAATTTGCCGCGATTCAAAGCGTTCTGAACCATTTTGGCAATTTCTTTCGGTGAACGGCCGCTTTTACCCGGTTCGGTGGGCTCTTCAAACGTTGTGGCCAGAATATTTTTGTCTTTCTGTGCCTGAGTGATGGTCAATTCCAGCGCCTTCAAGGCATGGGAGATCGGCGTATCGGAATTGCTGGTGGTTTCGTTAATGATCGCCACGCCGACAAAGTACATAAATTGCAAGGTTGCATCATCGATATCGACGATTTGGCTGCGCATGGCCTTGGCGATTTCTTCCCCGCGCTTTTGCGCGGCGTCCACGGTGATTTTTGGTATGAGCAACATAAATCCCGCTTCGTTGAAGCGGCATAGAGTTTCACCTTCTTTTACCAGTGTTCGGGTATGTGCGGCGATGGTCCCCAGAACAATATCGGCGGACGCCAACCCCATTTTTTGTTGCACAGTTTCAAGAAAGTCAGTAATGGCGATGTACAAGAGCGCGCCGGTCGTATGGCTGCTTACCGCGGCGTCGACGGTGTCTTCCAGTTTTTCGATCAGGTAATTTTTGTTGTGTAGCCCCGTCACTAAGTCCTGGTGGCGAATTTGCTGCAATTGCGCCTCAAGTTCGCTGTTGTCGGTGTTGTTGGCGCGCACCACGAATTGGATACACATCTCCTCTTCATACTGGGATTTGCGTACCTCAACATTGAGTGCTTTTTTGCCGTGCTCTTTGGTCTCGGCCTGGAACGCCAGCTTGCTTGCCTCTACATCGCTGCCGCGCAGCATGAATTCCTTGAGGAAATCCTTAACCCGATCCTGGTCGCGCTCATCCACCATATCGATAACCGGCATGCATTCAAGATCGTCGCGGTCGCGAAAGCCCAGCAATTCAGCAAAGGACTGGTTGGTGTAGAGAAACATACCGTCCTGGACAAAGGCGATAGCGTCTCGCGAGCTGTCCAGGAGTTGTTGGTTGCGCCGTTCAATTTCTTTATAACGGCGTTCTGCGAGGCGCTGCTGGGCACGGTTTTCGCGATTGATTAACTCGCGATTGATCACCTGCAGAAGGTGTTGGTCTTCATCCAGACGCACCACGTCCACGGCTCCGAGTTTCATGCCTTCCACCACGGGGTGGGTGCCTTCATCATCGGTGAGCAAGATCATGGGAACATCTTTCGCAAGACGGCGAACTTGTTTGATGGCGTTGGAAGGGGGAACGTTTTGGGTACCATCAAGCCCGATGATCAAATCCCAGGACTGCTCCTGCAGCAGTTTTACGAGCGCTTCCTCGCTTTCCACATGTTGCGCTCTGGTAGGCCTGCCGGCGTTATGCAGCATGCTAATCAGGCGCTCGGCTTCAGAGCGGGAGTCGTTAAGGATCAGTAATCGTACGGTCGGGTTGGAGGTCATACCACTTCAGTTTTTATGGTAGGAGCGAGAGATCGCTCGGCGCTTCCCGGTGGTGCTGGTGCACATTAGCGTAGCCATTGTCACGGGATCGAATAAGCAAAACAGTGTACTTAAATACTAAGTATAGTCCTAGTGTACTGACTCATCCCAAACCATGATCGCCGCGACTAAAACGGAGTTACTAAACCCGTGTAAAGGTTTAAAAATATTAGTTGTCACCAGAGAGCGTTTCAAAGCTGAACAGCTTGAACTTGCTGGTGGAAAACAGGCATTTGTTCAAGCGCACGTCGATGACGTTGTCGTCCTGTTTTAATTTGACGCGGGTGTTTTCCTGAAAAGGTACAGAAGCTGTTAACAAACTGGGGGCCTGATCGGCGATGCCGGACGTGGGGATATGAATCGCTCGCATGTAATCCGAGAATCCCCCCATATCAAAAACACTGGCGGCCCCGTAGGGCACGGGTTGATTGGTCAGCAATTGTATACCCAGCTGAGAGCCGCCTTTTAGCTGCTTCACCCAGCGCACCACACCAATGCTCCAAACCCGTCGGTCCGGCTCTCGCAGACCTATGAGCTCACCGGCTTCCACCCTGCTCGCCGGTAGGTCGCCCTGCCAAAACAGGCAGTACCCGCCGGTGCTGGCGTTCTGCAGCGACACGCGAAACACGGATTGCCGGGCCGCTCTCGGAGTATCCATGTCTTTTTTACCGCTCATGCTTGCCACCAGCGCATCAAAACCGCCGGATAAAAAAGAGTCGCCGGGAATGTCTTCTTTAGGGCTAATGAACTGGTCGAACTCTACTCCGCCACACAGGTGGTAATGGCAATCAATGAGGCCGACGCAGGCATCAACTTCCACATCCAGCCGGCGGCGCTCCTGGTGTCGCTGCGCAGGGTTGCTCCAGCAATGCAGCATGTGCTCCACCAGGCTTGCAGGCATATCCGCAGGAAGTGAAATGGACGGGGCTTGATTCAGCCAGTCGGTGCCACCTGACAGCTTGCCGCCGCTCAATTTGCTCAGCTGGTTGACCAGAGTATGGAAATCCAGCTCCAGCACCCGGTGATCCGGGTTGCCGTCGAAGCGGCTTTTGGCAATAGGGCCTGTGTCCTGGTTGAGATCAACTAAAAAGAGATTGCTCTCTTCCGCAGTGGCAGAGGGCAGTAATTTGACTAGACGCGCCCAGTTCTCCAGCGCGCGAAAGGCGGCTGCTATGTCATTTTGCGCCAGCTGATTCGGGCGAATACTCGCCAGCGTCACCAGCCGCACATACAGCTCCGTCACCGTGGCTGCGGTGCTGCCAGCGGCCGCAGGCGCGGGTTGCATATGTAAATCGTAGAATTCGCTCACCAAATAAAGCGCGTGCGCTCGCTGCCACATGGTGGCGGGAATTGCGGTGTAGAGCTGGTAGGCGCGCAACATAAGCAGGCTCAGCGCAGTCATCGCCCGGTACAGGCTATTGAGTAACAGTTCGCGCTGGGTAGGCTTGAGTTTCTTTTGTTGAATCAACTCCTTGGCGCACAGGGTGTACCCGTCCAGCAGATGCTTTTGCAATGCCTGTGCGAGCAGGGCAGTCTTTTGTGCGGGTTCGGGCAGGATCAGTGGTTGCTGCAAAAAATCCTTTAGCAGCCCTTGCAATGACTGTTGGGTGACCGGCCAGAAGGCTTCCAGCATGTCGTAGCGGGTTTTGGTGTCGGTTTTGAGGTGGCCTACTTCGGGAATCGCGTCATACAGACGTATGCAGGTATTTTTCACCTGCGTCAGCTTGAGTTCATCAACCCAACTTTTGACTTTCAGCAGTTTGTTGCTTTCGCAGAAACTCAGCAGTTCGATATCCTGCGGCGGCAGTTTGAATTGCGAAAGTTGTAATATCGGCTCGAATAAGTGACTCATCAAAAGACCTTTTTGCCGTCCTGGCCATTATTAACTCGTTATATTGTCGGCGTCTCGCCGACTGGCAAGGGCACTGTCAACCGGAGCTTCTTTGCCAAGTATAGACGTCCCTACCGGCACAAGGTCAGATTGGCAACACGGGGGTTTTTGAACCCTCGTGAGGCGTTTCCCTCACCAGGCGCGGCACCAGGAAACCCGGCAGGAGTGTCAGCAGTTCTCCGTACAAGGTTTTTGCGTCTGCGTCGTTGACCGCAAAGTGCGCGGCACCTTGCACCTTGTCCAGCAGGTGAAGGTAATAAGGCAGGACGCCGGCATCGAACAGATTTTCGCTCAGTGTCGCGAGAATTCTGCTGTTGTCGTTAATGTTTTTCAATAGCACAGTTTGATTGAAGAGCTGAATTCCACCCTCACGCAGTGTATTTAGGCCGTCTATTACCGATTGATCGATCTCCTGGGGGTGGTTGCAGTGCATGACGAGTAGCGTGCGCAGGCGCGGGTGGCGGATTGCCTCTACTAGGTCGGGAGTTAGGCGGCTGGGCAATATGATCGGGTAGCGAGTGTGAATACGCAGGCGCTTGATGTGGTCAATGCCGGCGATTTGCTGCGCCAGCCAGGCGAGTTGTTTGTCGCCTAGAGACAGCGGATCACCGCCGCTGAGGATCACTTCGTTCACCTCGGGTGTCGAGCGGACATAGTCCAGAGCCTGCTGCCACTCCGGGCGGCTCAACTGATGATCGTCGTAGGGAAAGTGGCGGCGGAAGCAATAACGGCAATTGATTGCGCACTGGGTGGCGGCGATCAGCAACACGCGTGAGCGATATTTATGGACGAGGCCTGGCACCGGGGTGAAGCGGTGCTCTTCCAACGGGTCGTCAATATAATCCGGCGACGCGATCAACTCAGCACCCAACGGCAAAACCTGCAGCAGTAAGGGATCGCCGGGATCTCCTGGGCGGATACGTGAAAGGTAGGATTCGGTGAGCCTCAACGGGAAGTGTGCGCTGGCCTGAATTGCCGGCTCCAACCACTCGGAACCGAGTTGTAAACGGTCGATCAGCGTCTTCGGGTCCTGTATCAGTTCCTTTAGCTCGTCTTGCCAGCTTTTGATCTGCCAAGTCGGCACGGTTCGCGGTATCATGTGCGCCTTTTTTATCTGTACCCGATAACTTTGATGAATGAATTGAGGGCAAAATGGCTAGCTATTCTACCAGTGAATTCCGCGGCGGTATGAAGGTAATGTTGGATGGGGATCCTTGCTCCATCGTGGAAAATGAGTTCGTCAAACCGGGTAAAGGCCAGGCCTTCAACCGCGTGAGGCTGAAGAACCTGAAGAGTGGGAGGGTCTGGGAGCGGACGTTTAAGTCTGGTGAAAGCCTGGAAGCGGCCGACGTGGTGGACCGCGAAATGCAATACCTCTACAACGACGGCGAGTTTTGGCATTTCATGCATCCAGAGACCTTCGAACAGTTGCAAGCAGACGAGGCGACCGTAGGTGAAGCAGCAAAATGGCTGCGCGAGCAGGATGTGGTAACCGTCACGCTCTATAACGGTGAACCCCTTGCCGTTACGCCACCCAACCACGTTGAACTGGAAGTGGTAGAGACTGATCCGGGTATCAAAGGCGATACCGCACAGGGCGGCACCAAGCCGGCCACTTTGTCCACCGGCGCAGTGGTGAAGGTTCCTCTGTTTGTCGCTATTGGTGACGTCTTGCGCGTCGATACCCGTACTGGCGAATACCTCGGCCGCGCCAATAAATAATCGATATTCCGGCTCGGCTTTTATGTTTCACCCAAGTGCGAGCCTGGACGTTTTGCAAAAACGCGCGCAGTTGCTTCATCAGCTGCGCGCGTTTTTTTTCGCGCGTCAAATCATGGAGGTGGACGTTCCGGCTCTGGGGCAGGCGACCGTTACGGATGTCCATTTGGAACCGCTGACGGTAACGGGGGCGGGGTATCTGCAAACCTCTCCCGAATACTTTATGAAGCGGCTGCTGGCGTCCGGCAGTGGCTCTATCTATTACTTGGGTAAAGCCTATCGCAGGGATGAATCCGGTCGCCGTCATCGCGCCGAGTTCACCATGCTGGAGTGGTACCGAGTAGGCTTAGAAGACCGCCAACTGATGGCAGAAATGGCGGAGCTGTTTCGCCAGTTGACCCCGCAGACCAACATCACCATGCGCAGCTATCGGGACGCTTTTTCGGCGGTGATCGGGGTCTGTCCCCACATTGCGACTCTGGCGGAATTACAGGCAATTATTACCCAAACCCTGGAATTGCACTCGCCCCTGCAGGACAAAAGTGCCTGCCTCGATTTGTTGTTCAGTCACAGGGTCGAACCCTTTTTGGGACCGGACATCACGTTTGTTTACGATTATCCGGCAGAGCAATGTGCGCTTGCGCGGATCGTCACCACGGACGGCGGGGTCCAGGTGGCGCGCCGGTTTGAGGTGTACTGGAACGGTATCGAATTGGCCAACGGCTATTGGGAGTTATGTTCGGTAGGCGAACAGCGCGAGCGGTTCGAAAATGATAGGCGCGTCCGCGCGGCCAATGGGCTTGAGGTTCCCGAGCTCGACGAGCGATTTCTCGCTGCGCTGGGCGCGGGTTTGCCGGACTGTGCGGGAGTGGCTTTGGGCGTGGATCGCCTGTTGATGTGCTTAATAGGGGCAAAAGACATACGTGATGTTATGCCTTTCGCGGATGGCTGAGTCTGCCCTCAGCCCTCGCAGTCACCATCGCAACTGATTTCGTGGTTCATATCCAGCGCTGGCGATGCAGTCTGGGGTTTGCCGACGGTGACCGCCGGTACACCTACTACCGTTGTATGTGGCGGTACCGGTTTTAACACCACGCTGCCTGCGCCGATTTTGGCCCCTTCACCTATCTCAATATTGCCGAGAATTTTCGCCCCCGCGCTAATCAGCACGCCTTTACGTACTTTCGGGTGGCGGTCGCCTGTCTCTTTGCCGGTTCCCCCCAGTGTCACCGACTGCATAATCGAAACATCATCATCGACAACCGTGGTTTCGCCGATCACGATACCGGTGGCATGGTCGAGCATGATGCCTTTGCCGATGCGCGCGGCGGGGTGAATGTCCACCCCAAAGGTCAGAGCGATATGACTTTGAAGGAAATAAGCCAGCGCAAAACGGCCCTTAATCCACAGCCAGTGAGCAACTCGATAGCACTGCAGCGCCTGGAAACCTTTGAAATATAAAAATGGCAGGCAGTATTCATTGCAGGCGGAATCGCGCTCGTAGACTGCTTCAATATCGGCGCGGGCGGCTTCGCCAATGCCTGGGTCGCCGCGAAGTGCGGCATCAATAATTTCGCGTACCTGAAGAGCACTGATTGCAGGGCTGCCCAGCTTCTGCGCCAGGTGATAGCTGAGCGCATCTTCGAATGAGTCATGGTTCAATATGGTGGCATGCAGGAAGCTGGCAAGAGCGGGTTCATTTTGCGCTTGGTCGCGGGTTTCCTGTTTTATGGTTTCCCATACCGGATCATGATTTGAAAGCATGCAAACAACCTCTGCGTTAAAGATGCATAGCATTATTGTGTCTGTCCTTGCGAAATTCCAGTGGGCGACGATAAGGGTGTGCGCTTTTGGTGCGCCAACAAGGAGATGTTCCAAGTTGGTGCTTAATTGCATGAAGGCAATTGATCATAGAGCACTGGGTCGGGTCTAACGCAAAAGTAAAACATGGTGAATCCACCCTGTATTTATCATTCGGATTATCCCGCAGCGCTTTTTATTTGGGATGGCGAACGAATGGCACTGCAATTGCTCACGATGTCTCCTAGGGCGTATCGACATTCGAAGCGCTCTGTCACACAGAGGACTATTTTTCGCGAGGAATAAAATCCTCGACTTTCTCCCTTGCGAAAACTCAGTTAGAATTCGGCGCAAATGGACAGCTAGGGTTCCGGTCACAATATGTGATGCCTGGTCCGAGAGCTGTCGACCTTTCTGTTAAGACGTTTTCCTCACCGGAAAAAGCGAATTGAAGAAGGTTACACGGCGGGATAAAAGCCCGGGAGGTTCGAAATGGCAGTAGGTGTGAGATACACTCGATTGGCTGTTTAGTCCTCTGTACCCGACTCGTGTAATCATTTGGAGGTTCGTAATGTCTATCCATATTTCCCGCATTTCATCGCTGTTTTTGTTTGCATTATTTGCGTTGCTCTCCATGTCATCTGCAACGGCGGCGGAGCGTAAAAAATTCAGTGTATGTTGGTCTATTTATGTTGGCTGGATGCCGTGGGGCTACGGTGCCGAACAGGGAATTGTTAAAAAATGGGCGGACAAATACGACATCGAAATTGACGTAGTGCAAATCAACGACTACATCGAGTCGATTAACCAATACACCGCTGGGAAATACGACGGCTGCTCAATGACCAATATGGACGCGCTCACCATTCCCGCAGCCGGAAATGTGGATTCGACAGCGCTGATCGTAGGAGATTTCTCCAATGGCAACGACGGTTTGATATTGAAAAATGAAAAAGACCTAAAGTCGGTGAAAGGTAAGCAAGTTAATCTTGTTGAGCTGAGTGTTTCGCATTATTTATTAGCGCGTGCGCTCGACAGTGTTGGACTGTCAGAGCGAGATATAAAAGTCGTCAACACATCGGATGCCGACCTTGTCGCTGCCTTTAATACGTCCGATGTTACCGCGGTGGTGACATGGAATCCTTTACTGTCTGAAATTTTGGCATTGCCGAATACCCATTCCGTTTTTGATTCAGCAAAAATTCCCGGCGAAATTATCGATCTCATGATCGTCAATACGAAAACCTTGCAGGAAAACCCTGCGTTCGGCAAAGCATTGGTGGGCGCTTGGTACGAAATCATGGCCTTGATGAGCGCGGATACCGACGCGGGTCGCGCGGCGCGGACTACTATGGGCAAAGCTTCTGGAACAGATTTGGCAGGATATGAAGGACAGCTCGATTCCACGAAAATGTTCTATTTTCCAGCCGAAGCGGTGGCATTTACCAATAGCGCGCAATTAAAAACCACGATGCAATATGTGGCGGAATTCTCTTTTAGTCACGGGCTTCTGGGCGATGGCGCGGCCGACGCAACCTATATTGGCATCGAAACACCTTCTGGAACCTACGGCAATAGCAAAAACGTTCAATTGCGTTTTGATCCAACCTATATGCAAATGGCTGCGGACGGCAAGCTCTAAGCCAACGTCGGACGCTTATCATGAAGAAACTGATCAATCGGGTTCCCAAGCGCACCACGCGCTGGATTTTAGGTTTTTTGCCATTCGTGCTCTGCCTGGTGATTTACCTTTTCGCATCCAACGCGCGGCTGGCGGAAAATGAACACGATAAGTTATTGCCATCGTTTGCGAGTTTTGCTGAAGCGATTGATCGGTTCGCCTTTACCCCGGACAAGCGCAGCGGCGACTACATATTGTGGGAAGATACAACCAGTAGTCTGATGCGTTTGATCATAGGGATAGGTGTTAGCGCATTTGCGGCACTCGCTATAGGCATACTGAACGGTGCGATACCCTATCTGCGAGCACCCTTGTCGCCTTTTATTACAGCTATATCGCTAATTCCGCCGATGGCCATTTTGCCTATATTGTTTATTGTATTTGGTTTAGGCGAGCTGGCTAAGGTTATGCTGATTGTCATCGGCATTGCGCCTTTTTTGATTCGCGATGTGCAGCAGCGCGCACTGGAAATTCCGGCAGAGCAGTTGATCAAGGCCCAGACGTTGGGCGCCAGCACTTGGCAGATCATTATTCGAGTGATATTTCCNNGCGGAAGCCATAGCCGCAACAGACGGGTTGGGATATCGGATTTTTCTCGTGCGTCGCTATCTCGCCATGGATGTCATTCTGCCCTACGTTTTTTGGATCACGGTGTTGGCATTTCTCTTGGATTACGCATTGCGCAAAATTTCTCAGATATGTTATCCGTGGTTTCACGCGCAGATAAATTCTGCAGAAAACTAATAGGGCTGTTGCAATGGCGTTAATAAAAATTCGCAATGTTTGGAAAGAATACGGCAATCAGGTCGTTTTGGAGCAAATCAATAAGGATGTGGAAGAGGGCGAATTTATTACCATCGTCGGAGCCTCTGGTTGTGGCAAAACAACGTTCCTGAAGCTGCTTTTAGGTACGGAATCGATTAGTCGTGGCGCTCTGCTGCTTGATGGCAAACCTCTGCCAGGAGAGCCGGGGCCGGAGCGCGGAATCGTTTTTCAGCGCTATTCTGTGTTTCCTCATTTAAGTGTGTTGGGTAATGTGATCTTATCCATCGAATTGGAAAAAAGCCGTTTGCTGGGCCGCCTCTTCGGAAAGTCGCGCAAACATGCTGAGCAGACAGCAAAAGATATGATTGAGGCTGTTGGTTTGAGCCATGCGCTGAATAAATATCCCCATGAAT
Source organism: Marinagarivorans sp. UBA5868 (assembly GCA_002432095.1). Lineage (GTDB taxonomy): Bacteria > Pseudomonadota > Gammaproteobacteria > Pseudomonadales > Cellvibrionaceae > UBA5868. The sequence goes on from DJFQ01000226.1 coordinate 29,518, forward strand.
TATCCGGTGGCATGCAGCAACGTTTGGCGTTGGCGCAATCGTTGATCAAACGCCCGCGTATTCTATTATTGGACGAACCTTTTGGAGCGCTCGACCCCGGCATAAGGGCTGATATGCACCAGTTGGTTTTGTCGCTGTGGCGCGAGTACAAATTAACCGTTTTTATGATTACCCATGACATCAAAGAAGGCTTCTACTTAGGTACGCGACTTTGGGTGTTCGATAAGTGCCGGTTCGATCCTCAAGCACCAAATGCATACGGTGCGCAGATTACCTACGATCTCCCGGTTGGTCAGAATGACCGAAGCATTTTGAAAAAAATTACGGGTGCAAGTGGTCAGCAAAATATGGGGCAAAAAATCACTGTAATTAAAGGAGGCTTGGCGTGACGAATATCCTGTACAGCTACACGCTGCCGGGCGCTGGTCATTGGTCGCTGCGCATGCGGCGAGGTCATTGTCTTAAATTAACTGATGTGGAGGGCGGCGCGAATCTCGGTATGTTGATGTATAACCCAGAGGATCTGCTCGAACGTTACAACGCGCCGGATACGCTTAAATGCCAACATACGTTTAAGCTAACCAAAGGACACTGCCTGTATTCCGATATGGGCCGAATTTTTTGTTCAATTATTGAAGACACGGTCGGTTGGCACGAGACGGTGTGTGGTAACAGCAATGCGCAGCTGATTTCCGAACGCTGGGGGATGAGGGATTACCAGCGCGACCGCAATCTGTGGAAGCAGAATGGCTACGATAGTTTTCTGGTTGAGCTGGCAAAATATGGCTTGAATGGGCGCGATATGGCTGCAAACCTAAACTGGTTTAGTCGGGTTGATGTGAGCGATCAAGGAATACTGAATTTGCGTGAGGGAAATTCCCCTGTGGGATCTTCGGTAACGCTTAGATTCGAACTGGATACGTTGATTGTGATGCATACGTGTCCGCATCCATTAAACCGTAGCGCTGAATATCCGCGCAAGCCTGTACTCGCGGAAATATTCTGTGCCGACCCCGTAACTGAAGATGATTTCTGCCGGAATTATTGTGCCGAAAACCGAAGAGGGTTTACCAATAACGATCTTTATTATTTCGGTATGCAATAGCCAACCGTTTTGGAGATGACACTATGATTCGGGAAAGCAATCTGGACCCTAAGTCCGCGATCGTGCGGGAGGTGGTTAGGGCGGGTGACTATTGGTTGCGAGAGCTAAAAACAGGTCAGACCATGCGCATCCTGGATTTGGAAGGTAATCAGGCCGCGGATACATTGTTTTACAACGCCGCTAACCCCAGCGAACGCTACAGCGCGATGGAAACAGTGCGTGAGCAGGGTGGAATTTATTTGACCGCGGGGAGCCAATTGCGCTCCAACCTCAATAACGTCATGTTGGAAATTACCGCCGATACCTGCGGCCGCCACGATACTCTCGGTGGAGCTTGCGCGACGGAAAGCAACACAGTGCGCTACGCTCTGGATAAGCGCTGTATGCACGCCTGCCGCGACAGCTGGATGCTCGCCCTCGCCGAGCACGAGCATTTGGGAATCAGCAAGCGCGATATTACACACAACATCAATTTTTTTATGAATGTTCCGGTAACCAAGGATGGCGGTTTAACATTTGCTGATGGTATTTCCGCACCGGGCAAATATGTGGAAATGCGGGCGAAGATGGACGTAATTGTATTGATCTCCAATTGCCCACAGTTAAATAACCCCTGCAATGCCTATAACCCAACACCAATCGAATTGTTGATCTGGAATTAACTTTTTTCGCGACTAGGACGACCTGATCGCGGTAACTGAATCCGGGACGACCCGCATAGGAATTTTATGTTCAGTAAAGTTCTGATCGCCAATCGCGGCGCAATCGCCGTGCGTGTTATCAAAACATTAAAAAAAATGGGTATAAGCAGCGTTGCAATATATGCTGAGGCCGATGCCCATGCGCCTCATGTGACGATGGCAGATGAAGCCTGGCCGCTGGGTGAGGGTGCAGCAGCACAAACCTATCTCGATCAAAACAAAATATTCAATGTATTGCAGAAATCCGGCGCACAAGCCGTGCATCCAGGTTATGGATTTCTCAGTGAAAACGCCGATTTTTGCCGTGCTTTAGCCGAGCAGGGCATTGTATTTATTGGGCCGACGCCGGAGCAGATGATCGCATTTGGCCTGAAGCATGAAGCGCGGGCGCTGGCGCAGCAAAGCGGCGTCCCGTTATTGCCGGGCACTGGTCTGATGCCATCTCTCGAAACAGCGGTTGAGCAGGCTCACATAATCGGCTATCCGGTTATGCTGAAAAGCACGGCAGGTGGCGGCGGTATCGGCATGCAGATCTGTTGCGATGAGCAGCAGCTGCGGAATTCCTGGCAGAGCATTAAGCGCCTTAGCGCCAATAACTTTGCTAATGAAGGCGTATTCATCGAAAAATATATCGAGTTGGCTCGCCACATTGAAGTGCAGATTTTTGGTAATGGCAAAGGTGATGTTTTGGTGTTAGGTGATCGGGATTGTTCCACCCAGCGCCGCCATCAAAAGGTAATTGAGGAGGCCCCTGCACCGAATATTCCAGCGGAGGTTCGCCAACGGTTGCACGAATGCGCCGCGCAGTTGGTGTCTGCTGTGCAGTACCGCGGCGCGGGTACAGTGGAATTTATTTACGATCGCAAAGAAGATTGTTTTTATTTTCTTGAAGTGAATACGCGATTACAAGTGGAGCATGGGGTCACCGAACTGATCTACCGGATTGACTTGGTGGAATGGATGGTACGTCTTGCGGCTGGAGAGATGGCGCCTTTTGCAGAAATAAAGTCGAGTCTGCATCCCCAAGGACATGCTATTCAGGCGCGCATTTATGCAGAAAATCCTGCCCGTGATTTTCAGCCTTCCACTGGGACTTTGAATGTAGTCTGCTGGCCGGAAGCGGACGGGCAAAATCTGCGGATTGATCATTGGATAGAATCGGGTTCGCTGATTTCCCCTTTTTACGATCCGATGCTTGGCAAAGTCATGGCGTGGGCGCCATCTCGACAGCAGGCGATTGTCCGCCTCACCGAAGCTTTGGCAAAAACTGTTCTCGATGGTGTAGTCACCAATCGGGATTACGTTTGGCACCTTCTGCAAACAGAAGTCTTGCGTAATGGTGAAATTCACACTCGCTATCTCAATCATTTTTCCTATGTGCCGCTAAGTTGTGACGTGGTGGCGCCCGGCACAATGACCACAATTCAGGATTATCCTGGGCGACAGGGTTATTGGGATGTGGGAGTGCCGCCATCCGGGCCTTTTGACGATGTGGCATTTCGTATTGGCAACCGTTTGTTAGGCAACCCAGAAGGTGCAGCGGGGCTGGAAATCACTTTTAACGGACCTACGTTGAAATTTAATTGCGCGCAACAATTGGTGTTAACGGGCGCGCAATTGGATGCGACGCTGGACAGCGAACCGGTTGAATTTTACGAGACATTTTCTGTCGCACCTGGACAAGTTTTAAAACTCGGTAAAATCTCCAATGTTGGTGCGCGTGCATACTGCCTATTTAGCGGAGGCTTGGCTTGTGAGAATTACCTCGGCTCCAAAGCAACTTTCACCTTGGGGCAGTTTGGTGGGATAACGGGCAGTGCCTTGCGTACGGGAGATGTCTTAAATTTTCGCACCGTTACCGAAATCCGCAAGCCCGCGGCCTTACCGAATGCTTTGCGCCCGACTTATTCCAATCACTGGATTTTGCGAGTTATTTACGGCCCGCACGGTGCACCTGATTTTTTTACCAGCGAAGATATTGAGTTATTTTTCGCAAGTGAATGGCGGGTTCATTACAACTCCAGTCGCACCGGAATTCGACTCATTGGGCCGAAGCCTAAATGGGCGCGTTCAGACGGTGGCGAAGCGGGAATGCACCCGTCGAATATTCACGATAATGCCTATGCTGTGGGCAGTGTGGATTTTACCGGTGATATGCCGGTAATTCTCGGTCCCGATGGACCATCGCTCGGCGGGTTCGTCTGTCCAGCCACGGTGATTGCGGCTGATTTATGGCAATTGGGGCAGTTGCGTGCGGGGGACACTGTTAAGTTTGTGCCGATTTCCATTGGCGATGCGGTGATGTTGAAGCAGCATCAGCAACAGGCTATCACCGAGTTGGAATCTTTACATATGGCGGTTCCGATTGCGGAGGTGGCGTCGCCAATTATCAAAACAATTCCGGCAGATCAAAATGGCGTGCAGGTTATTTACCGCCCTTCCGGCGAGCAACATTTGCTGATCGAATACGGCCCTCAGCAACTGGATTTGGCACTGCGGTTTCGTGCTCACGCTTTGATGCTGTGGTTGCAAGAGCGGAAACGTGTGGAACCGCTCTTGCACGATGCACTTATCGACTTAACCCCCGGAGTGCGCTCGCTGCAAGTGCACTACGACCCTCTGCAATTACCGCTCGATGCCTTGATGAAATATCTCGATACCGCAGAGAGAGAGCTGCAGAATATCGAGTCGCTCCAGGTTCCCTCGCGCATTGTGCATCTACCTCTTAGTTGGGATGACGACGCATGCCGCTTAGCAGTGCAAAAATATATGCAGTCGGTCCGCAAAGACGCGCCCTGGTGCCCGAGCAACATCGAATTTATTCGCCGTATTAACGGTCTTGATTCCCTCGACGACGTCAAGAGAATCGTCTTTGATGCAAGTTATGTGGTGATGGGGTTGGGTGACGTTTATCTGGGAGCGCCGGTGGCAACGCCGTTGGATCCACGCCATCGATTAGTGACCACCAAATACAACCCGGCGCGCACATGGACGGCGGAGAATTCCGTCGGCATCGGTGGTTCTTATATGTGCATTTACGGCATGGAGGGCCCCGGCGGCTACCAGTTTGTCGGACGCACGTTGCAGATGTGGAACCGCCACCGGCAGACGCGCGAATTTACTAAGCCTTGGCTGCTGCGATTTTTTGATCAAATCCGCTTTTATGAAGTGACCGCTGAAGAATTACAAAAGATCCGCCGAGATTTTCCTCATGGCCGGTACCCATTGAAGATTGAAGAAACCCATTTTTCTCTCGCGGATTACCGCGACTTTTTGGCACGTGAGCAATCGTCAATCAATGCCTTTATCGATACACGCAACGCCGCCTTCGCCGAAGAGTTGCAGCGCTGGGTGGATTCTGGACAAATGCAATTCGACACAATTGAAATCACCGCGGATGCCACGGAAGCGACTGAGCTGGACGAGGATTGCCATCTGGTGGAGAGTCCGGTGGCCGGAAATATCTGGCAGTTATTGGTAAAACCGGGTGACAAAATTGCTGTCGGCGACACTCTGTGCGTGTTGGAATCCATGAAAATGGAAATCGAGGTCTGCGCTGCCGAGGCTGGCACTGTGACGAAGGTATTAAGGCAAGAGGGTCAAGCGGTGGCGGCGGGGCAAGCGTTGATGGTACTTGTGGCTAATTAGTATTAGCCACAGCAAATTAAAATCTGTTGGAGTTGTAATTGTGTTGGAAAAAGCTTTGCACAGGGCCGGTGCGATCAATGTGCGGATGAATGATACCGTGATTGGGCGTAACGGAACTCAAAATCAAGGTAATAGCCGCTTGAACTAGGACAATAAACAGTAATTCTTTGCGACGAAACATGGCCTACTCCTAAATGGTCCAGAAAAAATCCAGCAATATGTGGCACAGGCTGTTGGACTTGAGTAGTGCCTTCTGACGCCAGAGCAAAATAAAATAATTGCGCTGTAGCTGACGGTTTTGCGTCATCCGGTCTGTGCTCAAACAGATTCTGCCCACATATTGCTGGCAAACCGATTGATTATGAGAGTGTCCGCACGACACAACCTTGTTTGGTGCGAACAGGAAATCGCAAGCGACTTCCCGGCTCCACCGGACAAAAATTCCGGCAGATCGCCACACGTCCTGTGCGACGGACAAAATTCTGATTATTCGGCGAGCTGAACTACCGCTTGCTGGCTGTTATTGGATAAAACATCCAACTTGTCGATTACCTTTTTCACGCCTTGCGTATTTTTTACGATCCAATACGTTAAGACTTTTTCTGCTTCCGAACTTACCGCTCCGCTCATTGTCACCACTCGATTGTGGGTTTCCACATCAATTTCCATGCCGCTGGTGACACGGTTGGCCAATAATTGCGAGCGCACTTTATTGGTAATGGTGACGTTGGAAAGTCGATGCTGACCAGCGTTGTCTATTTCTACTTCCTGGTAGTTTTGGCTCCACTGTTCCGGCGCCACCACCAGTTTATTAATAACTTGGTCGATACCTTTAACACTTAATGCCAGCTGTTCCGCGAGCGACTTGCTCAGATCGGAATCCACGTAGCCTTTCAATATCGCGCAGTCGCCTTGAATGTCGACACGCACGTCTTTGGATTGCAAATGTGAACTGAATAAAAAAGCACCTTCAATCACACCTTTTTGCCAATCCTGTAAATCCTCCGCCCAGACCTTTTGTCCAAAATTCTGCAGCATCAAAACAACTAAAGAGGTAATGCAAAAAACGCCGAATTTTTTATTTTTCATTGGATGTCAGGGTTGAGTTCCAAAACGTTTAAGTGAAAACTGCCCGCTTTTAGCGGTTGGCATCAACCGGCTCTAATGATTGGCTCACCAATGCGCCTCATCCTGTTCGGGGTGTTCGCCACATAGCTGCTTTTGTGCCAGTTTTTAAAACCTTATAAAAATCAGATAGATAGAAGATATTTGCCATTCTGGAGAGAGTCTGCGGAGGCTGATATGTTGGCAAATGCCAACAGCAATTCACGGTTATTAGAAAAACCTCTTAAAAATCAAACAATTACATTGTTGCAAAATTGCAACGTGCGGTCAGGAAAATAGACATGTTGCGACTGTTAAACCGTCTTACCCTAACCCGACAATGGGTGCTGGCGACCTTGTTGGCGATTTTGCCGCTGGTAATCGCCGTGCTTTATGCGGCGCAGTATTTGGCGATGCAGGCGCAGACTCAGCGGCAGATGGTGGCATCAATTGGTCGGCTCAACGAAATGGACAATACGGTGAACGCGCAGATCAGCAGTATCGAGCGCTCCGCGCGTCAATATCTGTTATTGCGCAATCCGCGGTTTCTGGAGATTTTCCATCAACATCTGGATTCCCTCGCCCCTGTATTGCAGCGACTGAACCGCGAGTTACCCCAGAACGAATCGGTTGGCAGTTTGCAGCAGGCGCTGCAGGTGCTCGCGGCAGAGTTGAATCAATCGGAACCGGAACAGATTGCACAAGAGTCGATTTTGGCCAATTTGCAGCAAGCCAATACCTCGGTGCGAATCTTAAGCGGGGAGGTTGATGGTCGGGTGCAGAAAATGCTCGATGAACGAGACCAGCAATTTGAGCAGGTGATGGGGCACCTCATGCTGACCGGAGTATTTACGCTACCCGGGACCTTGTTGCTGGTGGTGTTGTCTTCCGTTGCGGTTACGCGTCCGGTGCGGCGTCTCGCTAACGCGATTCGCCAGTTAGGACACGGCCACTGGCAAGATCCCATTCAAATCAGCGGACCTGCTGATCTGCGCTCGCTCGGCGCCAGTCTGGAGTGGATGCGCAACCGTTTGCAGGCGACGGAGAAGCAAAAGCAGGCCTTCTTGCGCCATGTGACTCACGAGCTGAAAACACCGCTGGCGGCAATTGTCGAAGGGGGCGCTCTGCTCCGCGATGAGGTGCCGGGCTCCGTCAACGATGCACAGAAACAAGTGTTGAGTATTTTGATGAGCAGTGCCGACCATCTCGCTGCGTTGATTCAGCAACTACTCAATTACAACGCCGTGGCACATGGAATGCTTAACGCCGATGCCCAAGTGGATTTGCAGGCCCTGTGCGCTAAGATTCGCACCAAATTGATGGATTCGCGGCCGTCTAGCTGTTGCGAATGGTCCATCTCGGGAACGCCGCGAACGCTGCGCAGCGATCCGCAGGCACTGGAAATGATTCTCAGTAATTTATTGTCCAATGCACATGATTTCACCCCCGAATCCGGTAGAGTGTCGGTCTCCTGGGGCCAGGACGAGGATAGTTGGTGGTTGCGTGTCGCCGACAATGGACCAGGGATGACACCGGAAGAGTGTCAGAATATTTTTAAACCGTTTTTTCAAGGCAAGGCCCGGCGCCGAGGGCCGCTAAAAGGCACCGGGCTCGGGTTGGCAATTGTGCAGGAGTGTGTCGCGCATCTGCTCGGCACCATAGAAGTGGCATCGGGGGCTGACGGCAGTACGTTTACTGCACGCTTCCCACTTCGCAGCGAGAACTAAAAAATGAAATATTGCATTTTATGCGCAGCGTTGTTTTCCAGTGGCTGCGCCACCGTGTTTACGTCCTTCGAGCGCACATCTTCGTCCGCTCCTGTTGAGGTACGCGAAGGTATGCTGCAGCCGCAGCGCAGTGTTACCCAATTGCTTACCGAACGGTTGGCTTTGTGCGGTGCGCCGACCGAAGAGCAGGACGCTTTGTTGGCGCAGAATCTCAAGCCCAAAGGGGAGCCGCCGGCCAACGGGGTCGATGAGGAAAAGCTCAACGCTTTATTGTTGGCATCGTGCAAACCCGCGCGGACACCGGGCGTACTCAACCAGCTGCTGGCCGAGCTGACTGCCGCCGGCACCTGGCCTGAGGAATATGCGGCGTTTTTTGACCTGCTCATCTCCGGCCAGCGCGCCTACGCCTCGGTGGAAAAGGTATATGTCGACCTTGAGAAGGCTTATGTGGATCTCAAACACGAGCATGAAAAGACCATTCAGGGCTTGAGCGAGATTGAAGCACAAATCGAACTGCAAACAGTGAATTCGGTACCTTGATATGAGTCGGGCAAATATTCTTTTGGTCGATGACGATGCCGGCATGTTGCAACTGCTGGCAATGCGTCTTGGTGCGCTGAACTACGCCACCCGTTGCGCCAATAGTGGGCTAGAGGCATTGAGCCTGATTCAGCAGGAACTGCCCGATGTGGTCATCACCGATATGCGGATGGAAGAGATGACCGGTCTGACGCTATTCGAAAAGATCCACACCGATTGGCCCAGTCTGCCGGTGATCATTCTCACCGCTCATGGCTCTATTCGCGAAGCGGTAGAGGCGACGCAAAAAGGTGTGTTCTCTTTTTTGACCAAGCCGGTGGACAAAGAGGAATTGGTCACCACCTTGAATCAGGCGGTCAGCAATCAGCACGAAACCCCCAGGGACAAGCAGTCGTGGGCGCAGCATTTCAATACCTGTAGCGCCAAAATGTATCAATTGCTGGAGCAAGCACATTTATTAGCCGCCAGCGATGTGAACGTATTGATTAGTGGAGAGAGCGGCACAGGGAAAGAAGTGCTCGCCCGTACACTGCATCAGCAAAGTCGGCGGGCCGATAAGCCCTTTATTGCCATCAACTGCAGCGCCATTCCCAGCGAAATGCTCGAATCCGAATTATTTGGCCACGTGAAAGGGTCTTTTACCGGTGCCAGCCGGGATCACGAAGGACTGTTTGTGGCTGCGGAAGGTGGTGTGGTGTTTCTCGACGAAGTCGGGGATATGCCCCTGCCATTGCAGGCGAAATTGTTGCGCGTATTGCAGGAAAAAGTGGTGCGCCCGGTAGGTGGCACCAAGGATCGAGTCATCAACGTACGGATATTGTCGGCCACCCATCGCAACCTGGGAGAGGCAATTCATCACCAGCAATTTCGTGAAGATCTTTATTACCGCCTGAATGTGGTTACTCTTGCCTTACCGAGTTTGCGCGAGCGCAAGGAAGATATTCCGCTGCTCGCCAAACATTTTTTGCGCTCAATTGCCGAACGCACCGGCGGCGCTGTCAAAAGTCTTGCGCCCAAAGCGCTTAACGCATTGTTGGCCTATCACTGGCCCGGCAATATTCGGCAATTGGAGAACGTCATTGAGCAGGTGGTGGCGCTGGCGCCGGGAATGGTGGTGCCGGAAACCCTCGTGGAAAATGCGCTGCCCATTTCCAATCAACCCAAAACCAAAAATCTCACCGACGCTAAAAAGGATTTTGAACGTAAATATGTGGAAGATCTTTTGCGGTCGACTCAAGGCAGTATCACCGAAGCGGCGCGTCTGGCTGGGCGCAATCGTTCAGACTTCTACAAAATTGTGCAGCGTCACGGTGTGGATGTAGAGCGCTTTAAAGTTGGTCTCGCCACTGAATAATTCTGCAGGGATTGTTTTATGTCGCCGTTAAGTCGCTTGTTCCGCATTCTCGATTACGCCGTTAAAAATAGTGGTTTTGGGGCGTTTTTGGTTTTATCTGGGGTAATGCTTGGAGCAATTTCCTCGCTCTACGCCACGGAAATCAAAAATGGTAGCGGTTACACCTTTTATTTCGCCGCCGCTTGTTTTTTATTTTTGGTTATGTGGGCAATGCGGGATTGGCGTCTGGATGCGGAGCGAAAATATCACGTCGATAAACTGGATCGCACCCAAAAACAATTGATGGAAACAGTACGCACCATGCCGCCGCAGAATATGCTCGGCGCTTATGGAAAAACCTACCGATTTCTTTCCGAGCATTTTCATAACGTGCAGGACGCACAGGAGGCTGATCCGCAAATCATGCTTGCCAAGGTTGAGGAAGCCATTCGATTGTCGTTGAGTGCACTCTGTTCAATCATCAGCGCTTTTGAAAATTATCCGAGCCATACGGTTTATTCCGCCAATATCATGAGCTTCCGCAAAACCCGTGATCTGCTGGCGCTGCCCGCAGAGAAAGCGGCCGTGCTGGAGCGTTTGAAATTTGTCGATGTGCGCTCGTTGGATGGTTTGGCGGGGGTGCTGGATCTGGAACTCGATCTGTCGTTTTCCTCCCTCAACGACGACGAGGAAAGTACCCATCCGGATACGCGGCTGGAGCCCATCGCGTTGCCCATTCCAGAGCTGGATGCGTCCTTGCCCGGACGCACCCGCTATATTCCCGGGGCGCCCACGGCTTTTCGGGACGAGCCGTGTTTGATCGCAGACAGCCGCGATATGGCCCGTATCGTCGAGGAAAATTGCGATGTCTCCCCCAGTGTTGTGCGGGCGGTGGAAACCTATTTCCACGAGCAGACCGGCAAAGGGTTGAACAGTTGGCTCTCCGTGCGCATCAACGACCGTATGCCGGAGCGGGGAATTCTCAATATTCACTGCAACCGCCCCGACATCCTGGTGGACGAAAAACAGGTGTATACTTACGTCAATTTGATCATTCCATTTAAGGAGATGATCGACCAGTTGTTACAGCGTCGGCAGGCGCTGGCAACGCAGATAGCCGGAGGTTGATATGAGTAAATCCAACGCTGCAGCTGATAAAAATGGTCGCTCGCCGGACTATATTCGCAGTGTCAAAACCATCAACCGCATGTTGCGCGAGATGCGCACAGGACAGTGGGTTGAAGCTTCCAATGAGCCAGTGCCGGTGAAAATCCTGGGCAAGCCGTCCCCAGTGAGCAAGTCGAAATAACGCCAGCGCATTGACAGCAGCTATCGAATGAGGCCCCAACGGGGCCTTTCTTTTGCGCGCTTGTTGTGCCGCCGCGGCCGCGCTGCTCTTATGTAGTGCNNTAAGGTTTTTTCTGACATTTAATCGATTGGCGCAGCCTTTGCTCAATTCCTCTTTGCTGCCAAATTCAAAAAGGAGAAAGCCTTCATGAATAGGTCTTTGCGAGAAGCTGAACAGTGGTTCGCTTGTATACACTCCCATGACTGCACACCGGACCAGCGTGCAGAATTCCTCGAATGGCTCTACGAAGATTCCAGAAACGGCGAAGCCTTCGCCATGGTGGAGCGGCAGCACGGGCGTATGCGGCCGGATTTTTCCTGGCAACGCGCGGCGAAATACGAATACGGCTAGGCGCGCCGCCGTTCTAATCTTTGGCGGTAAAGCCCCCGTCGCGTTTGATTGGACCAGGAATCTCGACAATACTGCGTAATCAGTATTCGACGGAGCGTCCATGGCCACTCTGATTCCCGCCATCAATTCCTGTCTGTCACGCATGATGCCCGGTGAGCGCCGCTTTGCTCAGAGGCTGGAGCAACTGCTGGAAGACGACTATCTCTGCTGGTACGACGTGCCGGTCGGGCCAAAAGGCTTGCACCCGGATTTCATTGTGCTGCATCCGCGCCGCGGCCTTCTGATTCTGGAAGTGAAAGACTGGAAGCTGGAGACCATCCAGCAGATGGACAAAACTACCGCCACGCTGCTCACCGCCGATGGACTCAAGCGCGAAGCCAACCCGTTGGAACAAGCGCGTCAATATTGTCATGCGGTGGTGAAATGCCTGGAGCGCGACCCGCAACTGGTGTACCCGGCGGATCACGCCTTCAAAGGTAGATTGATCATGCCGTTTGGACACGGCGTGGTACTCGCCAATATCAGTCGTCAGCAATTCGATAGCACCGATCTTGCCGAAGTCATTCCCGCCAATCGGGTTATCTGCAAAGATGAAATGCTCGAATCCGCCGACCCCGAAAGTTTTCAAACGCGTTTGTGGAACATGTTTACCGTGCAATTCCGCCGCGCTCTATCCCTGCCACAAATTGATCGCGCTCGCTGGCATCTTTTTCCAGAAGTGCGCATCGTCCAGCGTTCATTGTTCGATGCCGAATCGGATACGGAAGCGGCAGAATTACTGCCGGATTTAATTAAAGTGATGGACTTGCAGCAGGAGCAACTGGCTCGCAGTTTGGGCGAAGGTCATCGCGTTATTCACGGTGTGGCTGGCGCAGGCAAAACGCTCATCTTGGTTTATCGCTGTTTACATCTCGCCAAGCTTCTGTCGCGGCCCATCCTCGTGCTTTGCTACAACCGCGCTCTCGCGGCGCGTTTACAACAACTGGTGCATGAAAAAGGCATAGGTCATAAAGTTCACGTTTACAATTTTCACCGCTGGTGTCGCGAACAATTAATTGCCTATAACGAGAATCTCCCTCCGGAAGGCGCGGATTTTTTCGATGAATTGGTACAGCGATTAATTGCTGCTGTCGATGCAGGGCGAATTCCAGCGGGCCAGTACGGCGCGGTTATGCTGGACGAAGGCCACGATTTTCAACCCGAATGGTTGAAATTAACCGCGCAAATGGTCGATCCATCAACCAATTCTCTGTTGGTCCTCTACGACGACGCGCAATCCATTTACGCCCGCTCTCGCGGCAAATTCAGCTTTGCCAGCGTCGGTATCCAGGCACGCGGCCGCACCACAATATTGAAATTGAATTACCGAAATACCGACGAAGTGATCAAAGCCGCCACGGCCTTTGCAAGAGAGTTATTGACCGAAGCCGACGCGGAGGAAGATGGTATTCCACTGCTAGCGCCCACCAGTGCTGGCCGTCGCGGACCGCAGCCTTTGTTATTAGAGTTGCCTAATTTCAGCGCGGAAACCCGCTATGTCGCCGAGCGCCTGCAAACTTTGCATGATAAAGGCCGTCATTGGAGCGATATGGCCGTGGTTTACCGCTCGAATTTTATGGGCGACAAAATCCGTAAAACCCTGCAGGAAAATCGCATTCCTTGCGAAATCCTAAGTGGCCAAAAACCTTCCACCCAAAAATCCAAAAACACCGTCAAACTCGTCACCATGCATTCCAGCAAAGGTTTGGAGTTCCCCGTCGTCTTCGTCGCAGGTCTCGGCTATTTGCCCACACCTAATCAGGAAGAAAAAGAAGAAGCTCGTTTGCTTTATGTAGCCATGACGCGAGCGATGGATGAGTTGGTTCTGACAGGGCATCAGAACTCGAGTTTTGTGAAGAGGATGAGGAGCGTGGTGGGCTAGCGGAGAAGGCATTCGGCGGAGCTATCGAGGATAGTAATAAGCAATTGGGCGCAATCGAAGGCTGCGAACAGCGCTTGGCAAACGGGAAGTCTATATTGCGTAAAAATGCATCTGAAATTGAAAGCGGCAGGCCAAAATCGGCTGCCGTTTTCTACGCTTATTTGCTCCCCGGTCACTCCAATTCAGCATATTCAAACCATTTAAAATCCGCGGGCTTTCGCATGCCCGATAAATCCTGACACGCCATGCCAACAAAATTCCCAGTAAAGCCACAAGGCATGGCGTGTTCGTCACTGAGAATAGAGGCATCCTGCTCCCAGCTGACTGCGGTCCAGTTTTTCTCATCGATGGAGTAAAAAAAGCGAATCCGGTCGTCCTGGATCGCGAGTTTCAAACCAATGGCTGAATAATTATCCAGTGGGTATTCTTTTTCGATGGGATAAGTGACGACGCCTTTTTCGCATTTCATTAAACCCAGGCAGCGTTTGGAGTGGGGTGCCCAGGTTAGGTACAGATAATAAAAACTATCCGTATTGTAGAAAGCGACCAGGCCAGCCAATTGTTGGAAATTCTCCGGGCGAAATTCAACGCAAGTGGCAGCTTCGATATGAAAATGCTCCTGCCGGCGCGCCACCAGGCTTTGTTCAAACATCGAGGTAATGCTCTCGCGCCCATAAAGTCGTAAATAACCCTTTCGATCATTTAGGCTGCTGATGTCGTCGATGCGAACGCGCGGCGCCATCCAGTGAATCGGCAATTTTTCGCCATCAAATATTTCGCGCCTCTTTGCTTGTGGCCAAGGGTTCGTCGGCAAATTGGGAACCTGGATTTCATCTGCAGGTTCTTGTGTGCCGCTGGCAAGACGCGGCCAACCGTCTTGCCAAATAATCGGTTGCAGCGAGGTTTCACGGCCGAGAATGGAGCGCCCATTGGCGAGTCGGCGGCGGCAGAGATGGGCGAACAACCAGCTGCCGTCAGCATTTTCAACAAAACTGCCGTGACCGGCGGACTGTAAACGCAAGTTTGGATGTTGATTGCTGCTGATCAGCGGATTGTTTGGCATGACCTCGTAAGGGCCGGCGAGCGTTCTGGCGCGGGCGACTGTAGCGGCGTGAGTCGTAAAGGTGCCACCTTCGGCCGTCAACAAATAATACCAACCGTCTTTTTTATAAATATGTGGGCCTTCCACCAACCCCAATTCCGTGCCGCGAAAAATATTGGTTACTGGGCCGATGAGGGATTTTTTCTGCTCGTCATATTCCTGCAACAAAATGCCGCCAAACGCGTTATTACCGGGACGGTGATCCCACACCATATTCAATAACCATTTGCGGCCATCTTCGTCGTGAAAAAGTGAGGGATCGAAACCCGAGCTATTGAGATAAACCGGTTCTGACCAAGGGCCTTCGATGGTTGGTGCCGTCACCAGATAATTGTGTACGTCCTTAAAACTGCCGGCCCAGCGTCGGGAAATGGTGTAAATCAGGTAAAAAAGGCCGTTGTAATAAGTGAGACAGGGCGCCCATACGCCACCGGAATTCGGGCAGCCGCGCAGATCAAGTTGGGAATAGCGCGTCAACGGATAAGCGGCGGTGCGCCAGTTGACCAAGTCGCGGGAGTGGGCGATCTGCACACCGGGAAACCATTCAAAAGTAGACGTGGCGATGTAATAGTCTTCGCCTACGCGCAAAATGCTGGGGTCGGGGTAAAAACCACGGAGAATCGGGTTATGAACAGTTGGCATAAGGAATCCCTCTTGGATTAGCGCCGCAGATGCTACACCGCTTAAAGCGGGCGCATCAAAGTGGCGATTTATATGTGATAAATGCTGCGTTGGTCACGCGATTTTTGACCGGAACCCGTTACGCTTTTGCCCATCTTTGTGAATCCCATAACGACCATTCGAACAACTGGGGAATTTTATGCGCGGCCTCTTCTTTCTTAAACGTTTCCTGGTGTTCACTGCTGCAACGGGTTTGGCGACGGTGCTCGTCGCCTGTGGTGGTGTCGCCCAGTCGCCATCGAGCAGTTCTTCGTCGTCAAGTAGTTCGAGTTCGTCGTCCAGTAGCTCGTCATCAAGCACATCGTCATCTTCCAGCTCATCAAGCAGTTCCAGTTCTTCCAGCAGTTCCAGCTCATCAGGCGTCGCCGGGGTATATCGTCCGGGGGATTACATTATGGGCGCGGATATATCCTACTGGTCGGAGCAACTGTCTTGGGGCGCGACTTATGTCGATACCGATGGCAAAACCAAAGACTTGTTGGAATTGCTGAAGAACCACGGATTTAACATGATCCGCCTGCGCACATTTGTCGATCCTTGGGCGGAATATGGCTATGCAGCCAATACCAATGGTTGCGCTGGAAAAAGTGAGCCGTTTGCCGGCAAAGAGGACATAGTGCGCACCGCTCAACACATCAAGGCGGCGGGCATGGGGTTGCTGCTGGATTTTCATTACAGCGACACCTGGGCCGATCCCGGTAAGCAGATTATCCCGGAAGCCTGGAGAGGGGCGCGCACCATTGATGATCTCGCCAATGAGCTGCGGGTATACACCTTGGATGTGTTGGAATCATTGCGAGCAGTCGATGCGTTACCCGATATGGTGCAGGTGGGTAACGAAGTTACGCCGGGTATGCTGATTCATGTACCCACCAGCAATACCGATTGCTGGGGTAATAATTCGACCGTCAACACATTCTTAAATGGGCAGGCGAACAACACCAATTGGCCTAATCTCGCGCGATTATTAAATACCGGATTGCAGGCGGTAAAACAGGTGAGCCCCGAAATTCAAACGGTCTTGCATATCGAGAACACGGGCAGGCCGACGGATGTGGAGTGGTGGGTGGATAGCGCTCTGCAACACAATGTGCAGTTCGATGTATTGGCGTTTTCTGCATACGCCGCGTTTCAGGGACCGGTGTCCAATTGGTCCAATTATTTTCAGCGCTACGCGGCGCGTTATCCGCAATTGAAAATTATGGTGGCGGAATATAATCCCGAGGCGCGCCTGTTGAACGATTTAATGCGCGCGTTGCCTGGCGGCAGAGGACTTGGCACCATGATCTGGGAGCCGACGGAGTCCGGATCCTGGGGGCAGGCGTTATTACCCTGGTCTGAAGGCAATGTGTATATCGCAGATCCTGCACGTTTCCAGGAATATGACGCGATGATGCGGGACTACGGTGTACGTTAGCAGTTAATCAGCGTGCAGATTTGTATGTCACTGCAGTGTTGCGCTTGTTTTAAGCGAGCCGGACGAAACATAAGGCGGCGTTCGGCGACATTTCACAGGGTAAAAAAGCCTGGACTCATAGGGTTTTTATCTCAATAATCGGCGTGCCCAGTCATCAAATAGTTTTCACCGGATGCATTTTTCATCCGCAACCGTCAGAGCAAATTCATCATCATGCAAAGCGAAGCGGACCAGCTCAAGCAGCCGATGCTTGTCGTGGGTGTCGGTGTTTCTTCCGGCAACCTGAACACATTGACCGAATTTTGTCAGGCACTCCCCGAGCAATCGGGACTGGCCATTCTGGTTTGTCTTTACGAAGATCATCCGCATTCGGAATTGCTGCGCAGCCTTTCCCAACTTGCCGATGATCGACGTATGGCCATTATTCAAGATGGCCAGACTCTCGAAGCGGATCATATTTACTTGCTGCCTCCTGGATTTACCCCGCGCATCGGCCAACACACCTTGCGCTTGAGCCGGGTTAAAGAGCGGCGCGCTCAGCGCATGGCAATTGATCACATGTTGCGTGCGGTGGGAGACGCTTATGGTGCGCAATCCGTTGGGGTGTTATTGGCGGGACCTGGACGCGATGGCACGGTGGGTTTGCGGGCGCTTAAAGCAGCCGGCGGCTTGACGCTGGTACAAGACCCAAAAACCGCTGGTCAGGCGGAAATGTTGCGCAATGCGATTAATGCCGGCGTTACCGACCGAGTGCTGTCGGTAAATGCCATCCCTCCCGCGATTGTGGATTACGCAGAACATCCTTATCTCAATATTGAGGATGGTGGCAAAGATCCGCAGGAAGAACAGCTGCAGGCGATTGCGGCGTTTCTCAAGCAAAAAGAAAATTTCGACCTCAATCAGTACAAGGAGGGAACAGTACGGCGGCGGATCTATCGACGCATGAGCCTTACCGGTCAAAAAGCCTTAGGCGGTTATGTGAGCTTGCTGGAGGAGGATCCGGAAGAGCGGCGCTATTTAATGGGTGATTTGCTGATTAACGTCACCGATTTTTTCCGCGATCGCCGCGCCTTCGAAACCCTGGAAAAACTCGCGCTCGATCCGCTGTTGCAGCGGGCTGAGGAGGGCACGGAAATTCGCATATGGGTGCCCGGTTGTGCAAGTGGTGAGGAAGCTTATTCCCTCGCCATTTTGATGATGGAAAAAATCGATAAAGCGGGGAAAGACCTCGATCTCAAAATATTTGCAACGGATGTGGATGCTGAAGCGATACGCATTGCCCGCGGAGGAATTTATTCTGCGGAGGTGGTCAACGAACTGCCGGAAACTTACATTCAAAAATATTTCAAATCTTTGGATGACGACCAATATAAAGTTCACAGTCACTTGCGCGAAAAAATATCCTTCGCGACGCAGAACGTATATACCGACCCACCATTTTCCCGTTTGGATTTGATCAGTTGTCGAAATTTGCTCATTTATCTGCGTCGCAGTGTTCAGGAGCGGGTATTAAAGTCATTTTATTTTGCGTTGAAACCCAACGGTTATTTGTTTCTCGGCAGTTCCGAAAATATCGGCAGTCAGAAAGACCGCTTTAAACAACTCTCGCAAAAATGGCGTTTATTCGAGCGCTACGACAACGGTGAAACCCGTTATGTATCGCCGCCGCGGCCGAGTATGGTGGCCGGTTCGTCCATAAAAAAAGGCGAGCGCGATGGCGACAAAATCAA
>DJFQ01000226.1:48255-61872 GCA_002432095.1 Marinagarivorans sp. UBA5868
GGCGATTTGCGCCATCTGATTCGGGTGCCAGAGGGCGAGCCGAATCTGGATTTAATCCGCATGCTGGATAAAAACCTGCGCTCGCGACTGCGCAGCGGGTTTTTCAAAGCACGCCAGACAAAAGCGCCGGTGGTATTGCGATCACCAACGGTGTTTAACGAAAACCTGCAACAGAATCCGCCACTGCAAATTACGATCAGTCCCATTGCTCATCCAGAGCTGCATGACGATGCATTAATCATTACCTTTGAAGAAGTGATGGCGGTTGGACTGGACTTTCACAACCGCAGCGCCACCGTAGCCGCCTCGGATCAGGAAAAAATGATCGAAGCAATGGAGCGGGAGCTGAATGACACTCGTCGTGAGCTGCAAAATACCATCGAAGAGCTGGAGACGAGCACCGAAGAGCTCCGTGCAGCACACGAAGAAGCACTTTCCACCAATGAGGAGCTGCAGTCGGCTAATGAAGAGTTGGAGGCGAGCACAGAAGAGCTGCGTTCGCTGAACGAAGAATTGTCCACGGTCAACGATCAATTAAAGGAGAAGGTCGACGAAGTCCAGACCGCGCACAATGATCTGGAAAATTTTATGTCGAGCACCAACCTGGCGACGGTTTTTCTCGATAATAAATTGCACATCAAACGCTACACACCCGCTGCGGAGCGTTTATTGAGAATGGGGCCGGGGGACATCGACCGCCCGGTGGTGGACATTTCCCGCACGCTCATCAACGATGACACGGTGGAGGATGCGCGGCGGGTGCTCGACAGTGTGGAGCCGGTGGAGCAGGAAATCGCCGTGGAAAACGGCCGCTGGTTCGTGCGCAAAATTCTGCCGTATCGCACCGAAGATCGCCGTATCGTCGGCGTGGTGATTACCTTTAACGAAATTACCGCTTTGAAGCAGGCGGTAAAAAGCCTGGAAACCCGCGAATATCAGCACGCCATAGTGGCAAAACTCGGCCTCGATGCATTGAGCATGACCGATATCGACGAGTTAATCGATCAAATGGTGCGGGAAATTGCCCACACTCTCGACGCCGATTTATGCAAAGTGTTGGAATACGATCCCCGCACCAATGATTTTTTATTAAAAGCGGGAATTGGTTGGCGCGGAGTGGAAAATGGCATCAGTCGCGTGGCTGGTGATCTCGATTCCCAGGCGGGTTATACCCTGAAGGAACATCAGCCGGTGATCGTTGAAGATTTGCGTAAGGAAAAACGTTTTCGCGGCCCCGCGCTGCTCAGCCGGCACGGCGTCGTCAGCGGTGTCAGCTGCATTATTCCTGGCGCAGACGGACCTTATGGGGTGATCGGTGTGCATACCCGCACATTGCGATACTTTACAAAAGACGATGCTAATTTTCTCACCTCTGCCGCCAATCTCCTGAGTGTTGCCATCCAGCGTCGGGAAACCCAACGTGTGTTGCAAGAGAGTGAAGAACGTCTGAATATGGCGCGTTCGGCAGCGGGGATTGGTATTCACGATTATGACGTTAAAAATGGTTTGATTCATTGGGATAAAAAAGTCCGGGAAATTTGGGGTGTGGAGGATTCCAAGAAACCGGTAACCTATGACTTGTTTATTGATGGCGTGCATCCAGAGGATCGGGATAAAGTGGAACACGCCCTTGATACCGCATTACATAAACCCAACAGTGGGCAAATGCACAGCGAATATCGCGTCGTTAATCGCCTTGATGGAAAAATTCATTGGGTTGAAGTGACCGGGAAAACCGTATTCCGCAATGGTGAGGCGGTACGCATGGTGGGTACTGTGCAGGATATCTCCCAACGCAAAGCTTTGGCGATTGAGCTGCATGAAAGTGCGCAAAAATTGCGAATTGCCAAAGACTCGAATAAATTCGGCGCATTTGTTTACGATATAAAAACCGGGGCCATGGATTGGGATCCTATCCTGATGGATATCTGGGGATTTGATGTGGGGCAGCCAGTGACTCTGGCGATGTTTTACGAGCAGCTGCATCGCGACGACGTTACCTCCACTGAAGAGGAGATTGCCGCGTCGCTGAACCCTTCAGGTGACGGTCATTACCATACCGTATATCGCGTGATCAATCGCAAAAGCCGTCTTCTCAGCTGGATTGAGGCGAGCGGCCAAGTAGTGTTCGAAGACGGTCAGCCACAAAAAATGATCGGCATGATCATTGATATTTCCGAACGCAAGAAACTTGAGGAGTCTTTGCAGGCGGCAGTAGGCAAGCTGGCGCAAGACAACATTAAGAAAAATGAATTTATTGCCACGCTCGGTCACGAATTAAGAAATCCGCTGGCGGCGATTAACAGCGGCATCCAGATGATGCAGCTAGGCACCAAGGATTCGCAATGGGCGCTGGAAATGATGGGCAACAATGTCCGGCTGATCCGCTCCTTGTTAGACGATTTGTTGGATCTAACCCGCATTACGCTGGGTAAGATTTACCTGAAAAAAGAATTTGTGAATATCACCAAGCTGCTGCGGGAATCCCTGGAGAGTTTCGCCTCCAAAGCGGCGGACAAACGCCAGTCTTTTGCTTATGCGCTTACTGATGACGCACTTTATGTTTATGGCGACGGCACTCGGCTTGAGCAGGTATTCGCCAACATTCTGACCAACGCGCATAAATTTACGCCGGAAGGTGGTTCGATTCGAGTGAGCGCGGAGCGCAAGGAGTCGCGCTTGCTGATTGAGGTGGAAGATAACGGCATTGGGATTCCGCCGGAAAAAATTGAGACGGTATTCGATCCTTTTGAACAAGTGTCTCCCGCAGTGCCAGGCAACACCGGACTCGGCATTGGCCTTTCTTTGGTCAAACAATTTATTGCCATGCACGACGGTGATGTCGCAGTAACAAGTGATGGATTGGGCCATGGCTGCAAATTCCGCGTGAGTTTGCCGTTGTGTACGGATAATTTCCAACCCGTGGCACGTGCGCCGGCGAATGATAAAAAAATAAAAGACGATCTGCGCGTATTGATCGTAGATGACAACGAGGATGCAGCATTGGGGCTTGCCGCAATGCTGGAGAGTCAAGGGTGTGCCATCGAAACCGCTTTTACTGGCGGTGCAGCGCTGGATAAGGTTGCTGATTTCCAGCCGGAGGCATTGATTCTCGATATCGGTCTGCCCGACATGAGTGGCTATGAGCTTCTGCGTAAAATCAAAAATGTCTATTCCCGCGAGGCGACCTATATTGCTCTATCCGGTTACAGCCGCTCGGTGTTTAACGGCGAATCTGCCGAAGGGCGTTTTCATTATCACTTAACCAAGCCCGCGGACTTTAAGGATCTTCTGGATATCCTCAGCAGCGTCTCTTTATAGGGACTGCTGCTGTTATTTCCATGTGAGTTACTTGTTCGATGGATCATGAAAAATCGGTGGAATTTTCCTGGCGTCCATCCAAATAATGCCAAGATAGCGGCTTGCCATCGGCGTCAAACCGATAAATGATCGGCGTTCCAGTGGGAATTTCAAATTGCTCCACTTCCTGTTCCGACATATCGGCCAGCGCCATAATCAATGCTCGCAAGGTATTTCCGTGGGCGGAAATCAATATGTGCTCGCCTTTCAGCAAAGCCGGCTCGACGTTCTCATGCCAGAATTCCATGGCTCGGCGGCGAGTATCCGCAAGGCTTTCCACCGATGGTAACCGTTCCTTTGGTACATCAGCGTATTGTTCGTCGTAATTCGGATGACGTGGGTCGTCATCGGCGAGCGCGGGGGCGGTATCGTGATAACCGCGGCGCCAGCGATGTACCTGGGCGTCCCCCGCCTGCTCCCGTAAATCCTCTTTTGAAAGCCCCTGCAAAGCGCCGTAATGCCGTTCGTTCAATCTCCAGTCTGCATGTACAGGAATATTGGTTTCATTCATCACCGTCAGGATGATGTTGGCGGTATCAGTAGCCCGCTTGAGCCGGGAGGTGTAAACACGATCAAAATGAAAACCGTGCTTCATAAGCAGGTGGCCGGCTTTAATCGCTTCTGCCTCGCCAAGCTCAGTGAGCGATGGGTCGGCCCATCCGGTAAATTTGCCCGCTGCGTTCCAGGTGCTTTGGGCATGGCGAATCATCACTACATCTCGGTTCATGTTAAACCTCCAAGACGGTGGCGTTATGGTCCGAGGACCTATGTGCACCCTTTAGAGGTGTGCCCTTGCGTTGTTGGTAGGCGGCCCAAACTTTTTCATGAAAGAAATAGGCCACACTATTGACCGCCGGTTCCACCATCGCCACCAAACCGCCGACCAACACATCGCCGGTCAATAACCATGCGACGAGAAATGCGATGGTGAAGTGCATAGTGGTGTAAGTCATTGTCTTGATCATGCTCAGCCTCCCGCGGCTGCTAACGAATTTCAGCGTTATGGATATTGTAGTGAGAATTGTTTTCATTTAAAAATTGATTATTTTTAACGAATCGATCAGTTTTATCGAACGTTCGGAAGGGTGGTATGGCAGTTATGCAGTGTGACAATTGTTGTTGTCGACGTAGAGGCGAGGGAGGCGGGGATATTTGGATCGAACAAAACGCGTAGCAGTGGCTGTTCTTAATTCCAATCCGTATTTAATTCGGCATTAAACGCGCCACACGGATGTTTTTGTCATACGCACCAACGCAATTATAGAGGTTGTTATAAATTGCAAATTGCAGAGGTAATTTAGAGCATCTCGCGCTCGGCACCGCTGCTATAGTCAATAGACAGTGAATTTCCCACCTCACAAAAAGCCATGAAAAGTCGCTTGTCCATCAATATGCAGCATAAGAAATGCAGACAGTTCCTCTTTGGATGGGCATGGTTGGCCGGATTATTTTCCATGGCGGCTTCAGCGGAAACCCTGCGGGTGATGCAGGGCTCTCATCCTCTCGATGAATACGCTGTAGGCGCCCTGCGAGTGGCGTTGGCGGAGTTGGATACATCCTATGAGCTGGATGTGAGTCGCGATCAAATGACGCAGACCCGCATGACTGAGGAGCTTCGCGCGGGGAAGCTGGATGTTATCTGGTTGGCATCCAGTCAGCAGGCGGAAGATTCTTTGCTGCCGATTCGATTTCCCCTATTAAAGGGATTGCTCGGCTACCGTATCTGCATTATCAACCCGAATAACCAGGGCAAATTTTCTGCGGTGCGCACCATGGAAGATTTGCAGGTACTGACATTTGGTCAAGGTTATGGCTGGCCGGATGTGGAGACCCTGCGCAGCAATAACTTAAAGGTTGTGGTGACCAGCAAATATGAAAACCTGTTTTATATGGTTGAGGGCGGCCGTTTTGATGGTTTCCCCCGCGGAGTTCTGGAGCCATGGGTGGAGCTGCGTTCACGTGAGGAGTTGGGTTTGACGGTGGATTCCAATGTTCTGCTTATCTACCGCCTGCCGTTCTACCTGTTTGTTTCGCCGGATAATCCAGAGCTTGCCCAGGAAATACATGAAGGATTTGAACGCGCGCTCAGCAATGGTAATTTCGACCGCTATTTTTATGGCCACGAAATGATTAAAAGTGCTCTGGAGCGGGCTAAATTGCAGGAGCGCAAAGCGGTATTCCATTTGAATAATCCAACGCTTTCCAAACAAACTCCGCTGGAGCGCGAAGATTATTGGTTTGATATTCAAGCAGCGGAATAACGTAATTTTTATTGCCCGGTCTATCTATTTATCGCTTTGTCGCACGCCAGCAACCTGTTCACATTGCAGCAAATTTTCGCGATATTCATTCCACTGCCAGCTCCAGCCTCCCGCATAACCATTTTCCACCAAGCGTCGACACAATTGATCCGCAGCAATAGGCTCGCCCAGCACATCCAGGGTTTCGTTGGCGTAAAACTCGCCGATCACAATCGGCTTATCGAGCCCCCAGTGGCTAGCGGGGTGGTGAAAAGGCGACCATGCACCGTGGCAGCCTTCATTGTTGTAGTAATGGGGCTCGTAAAAATCCAAAACCGCGTGAGGGTTGCCATCGGCAGCGGCAATCAGCCTGTCGTCGCGATACAGATTGGTTCCCCCGGATACATCCGAGCTGTACTTACCTAACGATTTTGTGCCCGTGGTCACCAGGGCCTTCTGGCCTTTGGCCAGCGCCGTCTCGTGAATAGTTGCCGCCATCAAACCCTGAACGCGCTGCAGGCGTTCAAGCGTAGGGATTGGGCCTCCGTAAAACGCTTGTTGTTGGGGAAACCAGGGCTCAATCATATTTTCTGGTTCGTTAAACAGCTCCCAGGCAAAAAGTTGCGGGTGATCATTGAGCGCATCCACCAGAGGCGTGAGCACGACATCCAGATACGACTGAAGTACGCGATCGTTGGCGAGAAGGCGATAGTTATCCTCGTTGGGCGGCTTGCGATAGTCGTTGTCGTAAAGCATGTCAAACGACCAGAGCGAGGGGATCAGGTAAACCTCGTATTCAGCGGCTATATCAAGTGCGCGGCGTAAATCGGCAATCAGGCTACCGCCCGGTCCTATCACTCGGCGTTCGCCATCTACCACACCCCACTCGGGAGTCATGGAGCCGTCGACATGTATCCACCAGCGCAGGCTATTGCCGTCGACAGCACGCACATCGGCAAGCGCTTTGCGCAGTTTCGCTTCATCGATTCCGCTGCCGAAGTCGCGGGCGAAATCCAACCACGCCAAATTAAATCCACGCAAATAAACCGGTTGTCCGCGAAATACGACGTAGGGCGTCGAAGTGCCTCTTCCCGCTGTAGGCAGTGGGGCACACCACGTTGGCACGCCGGACGCCTCGCCCTCCTTGTCGATAAGACTTCTAGGCGTGCAGCCGACTAATCCTATGGTCAGCATCAAGATCCCGCATGACGGGGTAATGGTCCGATACGCTTTTTTGAGTGTCACAATGCACCTTGCGTGTTGTTGTAGCGGTGTCGATAAAGTTTAGCTGCGCAAAACCGTGCTGCCAGGACCGGAGCTTTGCGCGAAGGTATGATGTGACTCTTTATCAGGGGGAGATAAATAAGGGGGAAGATAAATAACGGGAGATAAATCGATAAGCGAGTTATAACGGGAGGTGAAATTGATAAGCGAGGTGAATTTGTCCGAAGCGGAGTTTTTGATTGTTGGGTGGGCACTTGCCGTGGTCGTTTGCGGCGTGGTGGCTTCGTGGCTGATTTTGGTGATGCAGGCATTTTTTCACGACAAGCGTATCGGCTTTGCCTGCGCGTTCGGCGGTGCCGCTGCAGCGCTGGCCATGGCGATATCGCAAACACTCTCGCATGTTTTGTTGTGGACACTGCTGACGGTGAATATTGGCTTGATCGGCTGGTTCGTCTGGCTCTACGCCCGCAAACCCTTTGTCTATATTCCCGCAATTGTGTTGTTGCTCAGCGCAATGGGCGGCTTTTGGATTTGGTGGCGGTTGGCGCGCGCGGGGCTGCTGTCCGCCATCTAAAAAATTGGATTCGAATGCAATAGTGACCGAAATATTTTTTCGTCTCCACTCGGCGGCGCTACGCACCTTGACGCTGAGAAGCTTTCTCGCTAGCTTGTGCCGGCTTCGCAGCGCTTTGGTGGGTTTCTTGGCATCACCTGATCATGCGCGAGTTTTAATTGCGGAATTGCGCCGAACACGCCTCTTCTAGATAAAGGACTTCTATGATTACCAGACTTTCTACGTTTGTTCTGCTGACTTTTGGGTTTTCCTGGCTGTGCTGGTTCCCGATCATCCATACGCTGTCTTCCAGCCCGTTCGAGTCTTCAGCGAAAACCTTAGTGCTTTTTTTTCTCGGCGCTTACGCACCGACTATCGTTGGCATAGCGCTTACCTATTTTTACGGTAAAGGTGCGGGGTTGCGCGAGCTGCTGAAAAGAACATTTTCAGTAAAAATCGGAATGCGGTGGCTGTGTATAAGTTTACTTGCCGGCCCGATTTTGTATGCGGCTACTGTCTTTATATATGTTATTGCTGGTGGCAATCTGGGCGAAATCAATCGGGGTCTCTTGCCCTGGATTCCAGTTGTTTTTTTTGCGTCGGTTATTTTCGGGCCGCTGGCTGAGGAGTTGGGATGGCGGGGATTTGCGCTTCCGCTTTTGAAGCATCGACAACACGCAATTTCGGCTAGCGTAATTATTGGCATTATATGGGCCGGCTGGCATGCGCCTTTATTTTGGGCAAAAACGGGTACGGCAATCAGTGGCTTTCCTGTTGACGCCAGCTCAGTTGCCTTGTTTTTCGCGGCGGTGATTGGTTCCAGTTTTATTTATACCTGGCTTTTTAATCATACTAATACCAGCGTTTTTGCCGCCATCATGCTGCACCTGAGTATGAACGCCAGCGGGACGATAACTGGCATGTTCTTTCCCGAGATGGACCCAATGCAGAAATTAATGCTCTACAAATATTATGTTGCGGTTATATGGGTGTGTGTGATTTCGGGAGGGTTGATAACGTATTTTTATGGCCGCAGCGCCGCGAATGATCGTCAAATTTAGTGGCATGAATATGCAGGAATACTTAGCGTGCTCTCGTTATATCGACTGGCAACACCCCGCGATCACGCAAAAAGCACAAGCGCTGACGGCGGGGTCGACGAGCGTTGAAGACAAAGTCAAAAAGTGCTTTGAATTTGTCCGCGATGACGTAAAGCACAGTTGGGATTATCAACTCAACCCGGTGACGTGTAAGGCTTCCGATACGCTAATTCATGGCACCGGGTTTTGTTATGCCAAAAGTCACTTGCTTGCCGCTTTGCTGCGCGCTAATCATATTCCTGCGGGTTTGTGCTATCAGCGTTTGACCATTGCCGATGATCGTCCGCCATTTTGTTTGCATGGATTAAACGCGGTATTTTTACCGGAGTACGGCTGGTATCGGCTTGATGCGCGCGGCAATAAACCTGGCGTTTCAGCGCAATTTTGTCCGCCACATGAAAAATTAGCATTTGATTATGTGATGCAGGGTGAAGGCATGTTCCCGCAGATTTGGGCGGAGCCTATGGATGTGGTGGTGAGCTGCCTCGAATCCGCTAACACATTCCAGTCTGTGGCGGATAATCTGCCGGATATGCCGCTGCCGCAATAACCCATTTGATAACGAAAAGCCTGCAGCGTTCGCTGCAGGCCATTTTTACTAATTCGCCAAGTCCTGCACGATTGCCTGCACAATCCGGCAGTGGTCGATCAAGTCCTGCTGTGTCCTGCCTTCGCTGACGTAATTTAATCCATAAGGCCAAAAATGAGTGCCATCGGATTTGATTTGCACGCTTGGGTCGCCGGATATTTCCCGCGCTTTCGCCGTTGTCAGTTCCCCTGTAAAAACACCATTCTGAATCAGCGATTTAAATTTTGCGAAACCCACGCCAAACGTGTGAGCGATCTCGTGCATAGCGGTAACGTGATGCATAGACGCGCGTGAACCAAAACGAATGGCACCGTTGGTATTGCCATCCGCTGTCGCCACTCCCGGGTTGTAAGAGACCTGTAGTTGACGGCTCAGGTTGGTGTAGCAGTTGTAGTTTTTCACTGCCGTGTCCATGGCAGTCGTGATCAACCCATAGGCTTCTTGTTCATCCGCGTTGGGATTAGTCGAGCGGGCCAGGGTATAGGTAACATTGCCGCGGGCGGGGCAGCCGTCCACCGGCGGTGGTGGCGTATAGGTTTTGCTTAGGCGGATGTTGTCAATCTGCACCGTCACATCCTGCTCTTGGTTAAACCAGTCCGGCTGAATAACGAACATATGGTTAACCTTGTTCACGTCCAGTCCCGATGCCACCAAATCTTGCACCGAGAAAGTGTGCGTTTGCCAATCGAAGGAGGTGTGGCCGTCGCGAATCGGCATTTCCGCACTCACGCAGGGGTGCACACACTCCATTTTGAAGATAAATGGCGCCGCAGACGCTGGTTGGCCGTGATACGTCAAGCGCATATCAAAACTGATCGCGCCATCAAGGTAGGTGTTCAGATCGACCCCCGTTGTGCTGGAGCTGCCAGGCAACGCAAGGCCGAACCACCCGCGCGCATCTTCCTGATGATTGGGATCGTTGGCATTCCAGCGAATTTCCATCACCTCGCCGCGTAAGCTATCGCCGCTGTCCACCAGTTGCCATTGCACGTGGTAGTCGCCTTCACCTGCATAGTGGAACATCTGCCCGGTGCGGTCGCTGGATTCATAAGCCAACCACGGGCCGAAGCCGGGGGCGATGCAGTCTTCGAACACCGAATCGCCGTTTGCCGCGCAGGGTTGAACATCCACCGACACTTGATCGCTCACGCGAGCACCGCCTGCGGTAGCGGATAATTCAAAGCTGAGCGTTGTGCGTTGGCGAACGTCTGGAGCGACGAAGCCCGCGCGCAAAGGATCTGCGCCGTCTGGCGTCAATGTCACTGCTGGCCCGCTGGTTTGCTGCCAAGTAACGGCGGAAACAGCGGAAGCGCCAGAGGTGGAACCGGTCAACGTAACCCAAGCACTATTGACGGCGACTTGGTCTCGCCCCGCATCCAGGGCTATGCCGCCCGATGAGGACGAACTCGCCGAACTGGATGAACTGGAACTCGATGAACTAGAAGAGCTGGATGAACCAGAAGAGCTCGACGAGGAGCTGCTTGTCGGGTTTGAGCCACTACCGACGCCACCACAGGCCGCCAGCAATGCCAGTCCACTGGCCAGAACAAAACGGTTGAAAAAAGTCGCTATGCGCACAGGCACCCCCGCGAGACATTGTTGTTATCGAGACATTGTTGTTGTCATGGATCGCAGGAGGTTAACACTCAGGAAAAAATTCTTGGTTGACTTGCTTCTGAATTTCCGTAAATGGGCAGGGGACAAGGGCCTATTCCCTCAGGCCCGGTTTTAAGCCCAATGCTTCGGGCTTCTTTATACTTTAAATGCCCAAAGATATGCCCAAGGCGCTTAGGCTTTCAGATTGATCCGTCGATAAAACGCTTCCAAAACGCTGTAAACGCCAAAGCAGAACAGACCGGCGGCAGTCAGAGTGAATAACAAACTACCGTAATTTTGTTGGCGTAAAAAATCCAGCGCATCGGCTATTCCTTTTACTTCGTTTCCACCAGCGATCATTGCCGAATAAATAAAAAACCAGCCGACGATACACCAGACCACTCCACGGGCAATCAGCCCTACCTGGCATACCGGCTTGGCCCATTGACACTGCTGCGGAGGGATGTCCATATATTTCTGAAAACGGGCCGCCCAGCCTTTATAAATATGGGCAATGCCGGCTCCGATCATGGCAGCACCCGCGATTGTGAACAGCCATTTTCCCGGTGTGGAAGAGAGAAACTCCGTCCCACCCCCCGACCCGTTATCGTCCATCAATAACAACTTGAGTGCCCATACTGCCAAAGCCGCGTGGGTAACTGCGCTGATAAAAAGCGCGATGCGAATTGCCATACCCTTGGCAGACGTGCCGTGGTCATCTGTATCTTTAACAGATTGGATAAAACGCCAAATGACATAACCCACCAAACCAATAATAAGCAGTACCAGCAACAACTCGCCAAAGGGTTGTTGAGTAATCTTGATAATGGCGCCTTTGCTGTTGGTAGTTTCCCCTCCAGAGCCAAACGCAGCGAGCAGCGCGAGACCACCGATTACTAAATACACAGCCCCTCGTGACAAATACCCCATTCTTGCGAGCATTTTGAAGTTTTTGCCCGTCGCTATTGTGTTTTGCATTGCAAAATCCTCATTTAACCCCCGTTTTACTACAGTGAATGGTTTGACGTTGGCGTGCATTGCAACTTCCAGACCACTGCATAAAAGCATTCAAACTACTGTAAAAAGCTCGCAGCCAAAAGCTGCTGCTAGGCATCCGCATAAAACGTCCAGCCCGTCATATAAAGGCCCGCCCGCGACGTAGAGGAAGACACAATCATTTTTTGCCATTCAGTTGAGGTTAATTTTTGCAGGGATAAAGTGCTCGCACGGCTAAACCAGATAGGATTCCAGCGCATGTTAAAACGCCTTGTGCCCACATCAATAATGGTCGTCGTGGTCGCGACTACCACTCTTCTATCCGCTCCTGCCTGGACTCAGGGATACGTAGGTGCTGCGCTGGGCGCGAATTTTTTTAACGACGCAGAAGCGTTTGGAATTGAGGACGAAAGCACCGCTTTTGAAGTTAAAGGCGGTATTCGTTTGGCGGACGTGCTGGGCGTGGAAATGTCTTATCTCAACCTCGGTGAATTTCGTGATTTCCGCGAAGATGTGGATTTAGCGTTTTCCGGGGTTACTGTTTCAGGTAAAGCGATTTTGCCGCTCGGCGAGCAGATGGATGTGTACGCAAAACTCGGCATTTATTTCTGGGAGCTCGACGAAAAGTACGGTTATCAATCTTATCTGGTGGATGAAGGTGAAGATTTGATTTTTGGCGGGGGAGCAGCGTTTTATCTTACGGAAAATCTCAGTGTTGATCTCGAATATAGGCTTTTGGAGTTGGTGGCGTTGGAAACCGATCTCTTTACCGCAGGCATTACTTTCTTGTTTTGATTGTATGTTCTTAATAACGCGGGTCTTTGACCCGCGCGCCCTTAAGCGGCGACCAAAAGTCGCCGCTCTTTTTCCGTAATTTTTACGTCATTAATGCTGGCAAAGCGCCGCTGCATCAGGCCGTTTTCCGCGAATTCCCAATTTTCATTGCCGTAGGATCGATACCACTGACCGCTGTGGTCGTGCCACTCATATTCGAAGCGAACCGCAATTCGATTATCGGTGAATGCCCACAATGACTTCTCCAGGCGATACGCCAACTCCTTTGTCCACTTGCGCTGCAAAAATTCGACAATGGCGGCGCGGCCGCTGAAAAACTCCTCGCGATTGCGCCACTCGCTGTCCGGCGTATAGGCCATGGCGACTTTGTGCGGATCCTTGGTATTCCACGCCGCCTCCGCGGCTTTTACTTTTTGTAAAGCCGTTTCCGCCGTAAAAGGCGGAAACGGGGCTCGGGGTTCAATTGAGTGAAGATCGACACTCATAAGTCCTACCAGGCTTTGTAGGGCAGGAACTTTCCATTCATTGTGAGGATCACCCGATCGCCTTTCGGATTTTCCTCCTTTCCAACTTCCATGGAAAAATCAATAGCGCTCATAATGCCATCGCCAAATTTCTCGTGAATCAATTCTTTTAATGTGTCGCCATAAACGCCGACAATTTCGTAGAGACGATAAATCAGTGGATCCTGCGGCACATCAAAATCCCAACCTTTGCGCGGATAGGCCATAAGTGCATCCTGACTGCCTTCCGGCAGGGAGAGCAAATCACACAGCATTTTCGCTTTTTCTGCGGGCACGCTGTTCATGCCCAGGCAAGCCGATGTAGTCCAAACCGGCGACATGCCGATTTCCGCGGCAATTTTTTCCCAGGTCAGATTTTTAGCTTTTTTTGCCAGGATAATCGCTTCAGTAACGTCTGCTTTTTTCATGGGATCTCTCCTCGTTGGGTAATTTAAAGGTATTTCGCCATTTAATTAAAAAAGAATGTCGATCTGGTCGTCTTGTTCAGCGTATAGTGCCGGAACCGGTTCTGAAACCCTCGCGTCAGGGAGACGCGGGGGAGCTACATGGACGTATTCACCGCGTTTTCAGAATCGGGTCCGGTGCTGCACGCCCCTGCTTACGAAGGACATTTTATAAATCCAGGTCAACTGGTCCGCTC
>DJFQ01000239.1 GCA_002432095.1 Marinagarivorans sp. UBA5868
ATATTCTCGAATTGGTTCTAACGCCGATCATCGAGATTTTTTTTAGGAGAAATATTTTGTTTTTTTATTTAAAAAATATGATGAAAATATTCTGGGGAAAACACCCCCACGCGTAACGTTTTTTGTGGAATGGTTCGTGATTGGTGCCTTATTCCGACAATGGAATATGTCCTTTGTTTTTATGTTTTTCTGGTGGGTGGAATCTGGTCGTGTTGTTGGTTACTCACGACGAGTTGTCTCGGTCTCATTTCTTTTGGAGAAATCTACAAAATTGCGGAAATCTAAAGAAATGGATATTTTTTTTAAAATTCAAAATGGGGGGATTCTGGTATCGTGGGAGCGCATTCATGCGAAGGTTATGGGCGCTGTGAATGTATTTGATAGATAGCGTATGCACCTGAAGATCGTTTGCCCCGGCGTTGCCGGGGGTTTTTTACTGTCAATCTGTCACTGAAATTTCACTGGCAAACGCTTGATCAATGCCATTATTATCCCGCCTCTGACATTTTCCTACTCACGCGCATGGCTGGCGTCCTATCGCACTTTGTTCTGCCTTCCTGTTTGTCGTTCTGACGTCGCCATGCTCAACGGAGATTTTACGTGCTCAACTTGCGAATTTATTGGGTCGGTGTAGTCACGGCTTTTACTCTCGGGCAATCCGAAGTGATGGCGCACTCGGGTGTGCTGGAAGAGGTGCTTGTGGTCGGCCGCAAAGCTCAGGTTAATAGCGCTGTGCGGGGAACCAATGCGGGTTTTGTCGAGCGCGAATATTTGGATCGTCTGGCATTGGAGCGCACCGGCGACGTGTTGGAGCTGGTGCCGGGATTAGTGGCGACCCAACACAGTGGATCCGGCAAAGCTAATCAGTATTTTTTGCGCGGCTTTAATCTCGATCACGGCACGGACTTTTTGACTCGTGTGGATTATATGCCCGTCAATATGGTCAGCCACGGCCACGGACAAGGTTATACCGATCTGAATTTTTTAATTCCCGAGCTGGTACAGACTATCGATTATCGCAAAGGCCCTTTTTACAGCGACCTGGGCGATTTTTCCGGCACTGGCGAAGCGCATTTGCGCACGGCGGCTTTTTTGCCCGGCCATTTATTATCGCTAGAGGCCGGGGGTTTTGGTTATCACCGCACGGTGTTGGCGGGACAAAAAGAAATGGGGCCTGGCAATTGGATGCTCGCGGGCGAATTCCAAGGCTACGACGGCCCCTGGAAAAATGTGGAAGAGGATGTACGCAAAACCAATATCTGGCTGAAATATGCCAGTGGCGGGCCGGAGGCGGGCACAGATGTTAGCCTGATGCTCTACGACAATCGCTGGAACGCCGCCGACCAAATTCCGTTAAGGGCAATTGAAAGTGGCGCAATGTCATCACTCGATACCGTCGATCCCAGCAGCGGCGGTGAATCCTATCGCTACAGTCTTGCTTTGCAAAAACGCGGTCACCGCGATAACAGCGTGTGGTTTGCATCGGTATATGCCATTCGTTACGGAATGGATTTGTGGTCGAACTTTTCTTATTTCACCAATCCCGAACAGGGTGATCAGATTTATCAGCAGGATGAACGCACTTTATTCGGTGGCGATGCCGCCATTACGCTTGCGCAAACATATCTCGCACGTTTGAAGGCATCGCACTCTATCGGTTGGAACTGGCGTTACGACGCGATAGATCCGGTCGGCTTGTTTCAATCGGAACGCAGAATGACCCGACAGCCCGTGCGCCAGGACGAGATTGACCAGTGGAGCAACGCGGTTTATTGGCAGATGGCGGTGCAGGTGCTGCCGCGGTGGACGAGTACCCTTAATCTGCGCTGGAATTTTCATCAATTTGAAGTGGAGCCGCTGACGGCCGCGGTAGCGCCGACACTTGACGCGAATGGTGGTGAACGCAGCGCTCATTTATGGACCGGCGCATTGCGCAATCGCTTTACGTTAAATGAACATAGCGAACTTTATTGGAATGTCGGGCGCAGTTATCACAGCAACGACGCCCGCGGTGTTTTGGCGAATGTGGATCCAACTTCAGGTGAACCCATCGCGGCTGCGGACCCGCTCGTTCCGGTGGATGGCACAGAGTTGGGTGGCGACTGGCGCACTGCTGATCAGCGCTGGCAGTTCTCTGGATCGCTTTGGGCGCTACAGGTTGCCTCCGAATTGTTATTTGTCGGTGATGTAGGCACCACTGAGGATTCTGGCGCAAAAAGCCGACGTTATGGCAGTGAATTAGGTATCGCTTACCAACCAACGGACAACATTAACGTCGCCCTCGATTATTCGCATACACGTAGTCGCCTGCAGGACAGATCGCTGGAATTTCGTGACATTGCGGGAGCACTTGAACAAGTCATCAGCCTGCGCGCCGCCTACCAGTGGGCGGACGGTTGGCAGACTTCCCTGGCGTGGCGCTATCTCGGTGACTACGCTCTGGATGAAGGGCGGCGCGCCGGTAGTGCGACCAAAGTGGATGTCAAAGTGTCGTATCTGAGCCGCGGTCCGTGGCGCGTGGATTTGACGGTGCTGAACCTGTTCGATTCCGACGACCACGATATTGAGTATTTTTATGAATCCCAACTGCTAACGGAGGCAGAACCAGTGGCTGACCGTCATATTCACAGTTTTGTGCCGCGTACCGCGCGAGTAAAAATAGCCTATGAATTTTATTAAGAGCCGGTTTTATTATCGTTTGCTGTGTTTTTTCGGATTGAGCGTCGCGGCGGCGGGCGCGCTTGCCCATGAAGATTTGGACATCGGCATTAGCTCAGTGACACTGAATAAAAAATGCCAAGCGGTTGTTGAGGTAAAGAACTTTGGCCGCGATTTACCGGAGTCGTTTTACCAAGTGGTGAGACCGGCGTATCTGGTGCTGGAAAAAGGCAGCCGACGGGAGGAATTCAAATCCCTGCGCTCGCTTGATCGCAAGCGACAACTGGCTCGCACTGGAGGTACATTGTCGATCGTCTCCCGAAGAACCTACGCCGATAATCCCAAGCCTATGGACGTGCAGTTATTGCTGGAAGGTGAGTTCGTCGATTACGGCGCGGCCAATGATCGCCACCGGGAGAGTATGGATTGCATCGCCGGGCAGGGGCAGGTTGCGGGGGAGGCTATCCC
This sequence comes from Marinagarivorans sp. UBA5868, assembly GCA_002432095.1. Lineage (GTDB taxonomy): Bacteria > Pseudomonadota > Gammaproteobacteria > Pseudomonadales > Cellvibrionaceae > UBA5868. The sequence goes on from DJFQ01000239.1 coordinate 3,127, forward strand.
GGACACCCAACCGGACATTTATGTGGAAACAGCCCGCATAGACCCAAAGAGCTGCACTCTGGAAATCACATTTGGCAATTTATCCAGCATTGGGCTCACCGCGCAGTCGTGGGAGGAAAACGGTGTTTTTCTTATGACCATGTCACTGCCTGCCCACGAGCGCCACCCGGATATTCCGCTGCGCCAGCTCGATCCACAAAAACGCTTTACTCGAGGCGAGCCGTGGTTGACGTATCATTTGCCGGTGCCACA
>DJFQ01000257.1:0-1745 GCA_002432095.1 Marinagarivorans sp. UBA5868
TGGCCCAAACCAAAAAAACCTTCGTTAGCGTCGACGTCAAAACGCTGTTGCACGGAATAGGAATCCGCGTCTGCCTGCCCCGGCTCGTCGATGACATCGCTGAATTTGCGTTCTGCTTCTGACAAAAGTGGTTTGCCGCTCGCATCAAAAAATGTCACAGCGCCACTGGCAAGGTCGACACGTGCGCGCATCCTGGTTGTTTGCAACTCCACCGCATCGGCTGTTTCAAATACCTCAAAATCCACCTTTTCCGGCTGCGCCACCACCATCAAATAGTCGGGCAAATTGTCGAAATTTTCGTGGGGCGTCGCGGTTACCCGCACTATATCGTCAGCGTAGACTTGCAAGCGCACGTGTTTGGCAACACCATCGCGTAGCGACACAGTGATGCCTTGAGCATCTCGTTTTACATCCGCGTTATTTTCGAACCGATCGCGCGTCGGACTTGTGCATCCGGCCAACATTAGAAAAGTCAGCGTTAATACCCATACTGACAACACAGTTTTTTTCATGGATCACCATTTGAGTTTTTTATTGGTTTTGCAATTATCGCACGCTTATTCACATTCTTCTGCAGATAAACTGTCGATCCATTGAGCCAACACTTCAGCTCCCTGGCTGTCCACCTTATTGCTGCCTATCGGTGGCATTTGTTCCGCGCCACGTATATGGACACGCCACCAGATGCTGGAACTAAGATGATCGCCGGGGTTAACGTAATATTCCGGTTGCAAATCTGTCACGGGTGTCACCGGTTCCGTTAAACAAAGGCCTTTTTCTGCGAGCGGCGTTTTATAGCGCGCGTCCCAAATGGATTGCGAGCCACCTGTGCCACGATGACAGCTGGAACAATTAACGTGAACATAGGATTGGGCGCGCTCACCGATATCGGCAGTCACATCATCCAATGCTGGAAATGGCGGCAGAGACGCGAGATCACCCTGCACCATTTCCAGCGCGGCAAATGTCGTAAATTGATTCGCCGTGCGTCCGGTCTGTGCAAAAGTGCGCTCGATATTCATTTGCCGCGTTTCCAACCCCAAACTGTAGCCGGCTCGCGCGGTGTGGCATTGACGGCATTCATTTCGCGACGGCAGTCGCCACACTTGACCATCGACAAGAGTGACATCTTCTCCCTCTGCATCGACAAGTTCGGCGTCCTCCTCTGTCGTCCATTTATAGGTATACGCGCCGTATGCGCCATTCTCGTAGCGCACAAAAAAACGCGTTTCGATATTAGTGTCCGCAACACGAAAATGTTTAATCAGCACTGCGCCTGCAGGCATTTCCCAATCGCCATCCTTGTCGACGGTAAATGCAGTATCGTCCGGTAACGACAAAAATCGCTGCTTCTCCGCACCATCGGACCAGAACGGCTGGGCAATGTCATATGGCAGAACACCCTCAGCAGGCGTCAAAAGTGCGCCTAATTCCGCGAAACACCCCGTCTCGGAGAGCTTCGCCGGCGGCCCAGCCACCGCACTTCCACCGCTGCTGGGTTCGATACGGGAAACAGCGCCGGTTACTATGTCGATGTGGAATATTTCGCCCTGATTATCCTCGCCAAACGACGCAATGCCATCAGAGCGCGAATCCACAAACAGGTCTTCGTTAAAGCCGTTTTTCACATCGAACGCCCAAACCTGGCCGGTCTGATAATCGCCATAAATATATTTGCCGGTGAGGCTCGGATTCAGCGCGCCGCGATATACATATCCACCAGTAATGGAATTACCTGGGCCACA
>DJFQ01000257.1:1763-2237 GCA_002432095.1 Marinagarivorans sp. UBA5868
CCGCCAATTTCGACCCGGTTTATTTCTTCAAAACATTGTTCGCCTACATCGCCCGCCCACAATTCACCGGTTAATTTATCGAAGCTGATGCGCCAGGGATTGCGGAATCCGTAAGCAAATATTTCGTTGTTAAAAGGATTATTCTCGGGAATGGTGTAGGCCTCTTGCGTATCCACATCAATGCGAATGATGGTGCCGTAAAGCTGATCGGTGACTCCCACATCGAACGTGCGTTTATCGTCGCCCACAGACATATACAAAAATCCATCCGGCCCGAATGCGAGGGTGCCGCCATTGTGAATCGAGCCGCGTCCATAAGGGCTCAAATTCTGGGGCAAATTAAACAATATTTTTTCGTCTTCGGCGGTTATTCCGTCGAGAGTGGTAAAGCGGGAAATACGCGTAAAAAATCCATCTTCGTCCACCATGTGCGACACATACACATAGGGCTGCTCCGGATACTGCGGATGGAAC
>DJFQ01000257.1:2246-17631 GCA_002432095.1 Marinagarivorans sp. UBA5868
CCACCCTCCCCTCCCGTTTCCACCACGTCGCGCAAGTCGAGAAAAAGACCGGCGGAAGTGGATGAAAAATTCGCCGGCAGTCGTAAAATCCGCCCGCTTTTTTCCATCACGTAATAGGGGTTTGTCGCATCGCCAGGCATTTGCACCAAACCAATTGGCTGCGTGAAACGAACCCGCGACCATACGCGACGCAGCTGAAAATCCCCGGAGTTAGGCGCATCTCCCGCAATACAGCTTTCGCTCACAGGACGNNGAGCTGGATGAGCTGGAGCTTGACGATGCGGAGCTGGAGGAACTTGATGTAGATGAACTCGAACTCGACGATGTAGAACTGGAGCTCGACGAGCTTGAACTAGTGGAAGCCGAACTCGAATTTGAGGATGTTGAACTGGAACTCGACGAACTCGAATTAGAGGACGTCGAGCTTGAACTGGATGAACTTGAACTCGATGAACTAGAACTTGAGGAAGAGCTGGACGAAGAATCCGGCCCTGTGCTTTGACCGCCGCAGCCAGCAAATAAAAGTATCAGTAGAACAGGATATAACCGGCAGGGTGATAACAGGCGAAAACAGCGCATAGTTTCCCCAAAAAATATGGATGCAATTTAGCCGCAGTCAAAGCAAAAGACCATCGGCTTACCATCAAGCTTTCCAATTGGGAATTCTGCCATAACAGAGAGAAAGTCATTTCAACGAACGGTGATATTTTTAACAAATTCCGCACAGCGACTAAATTCAGCGTTCGCCTTTGCTTCGGACCGGGGGGGGTTGCGGTCACTGGAAATCAGCGCCGCTTGAGGACTAGCCGCCCGAAGAGGGCGAACCACTCGATCCGGAGGGACCTTCCCCATTGCCGCCGCAGCCAGAGGTGCCAATGCATACGCCAAGTAAAATGGCTGCGCCAATTCGCTGTTTCGTCATGCATTTCATAAAGGCACCTTTAATTGCGCCGGCTGCTTCAGCTGGTTTTAGCTAGTTTTAACTTAGCCTCAATTTGCGCTCACATGGAAATAATCGAAGTCCGCGTATCCGCCGGTGGACTGACGGGCGAAATTAAACAGCGCAAAGCGATAGCCCATAAAATGGGTGAGTTCGTAAGCCATTTGCACCGTGTTACCAATCGGCGTCCAGCTATTGCCATCCAAGCTATAGGCGAAGGTGGCGTCGTCAGCTTGGTTGCGGAAATTACCGTAAGCTCGCAAATAAACGGTATTTTGATCCAGTGGCACACGCGCAACTTCCGTGTGATTTTTACCGTTGTTGTTCACCATGACCACATAATTACGGCCGCTGGAGCGACTGACCGCAACATAGCCATACTGGTCCTGGAATGCCGCAATTCCTGCTGTATCACCGTCCTTCAGACCAGTCACGTCCAATTTAACAACGCCGGCGCTGGTGGGTCCGAACATGCGCTGGGTAAGTGTATTTTTGGTCGCATGGATATTGTTATCGGTACGGTTATTTTTAAGACGCAGATAACCGGGGCGATCTGTCAACGACCAACCATTGCTTTCAGGATTGTGATTCCACTGCCAGACAATATCCAATGACGCGGTGTTAAATTCATCCGAGCGGATAAGGCCGCTAACGCCGCGATCTTCCACGTCGAAATTCATCGTTGAAGGAACACTTCCCGCCACCGGCCAATCATTTTGCCAGGTCACCGGCACCAGATATGGAATTCGACCTACGGCACCGCTGTCGCGGAACGCGTATAGAAACCAATTGCCGGCCGGGGTGCTGACGTAGGAACCTTGCGCAACCCCCGCACCGTTAACATTTTCACGCAGAACTACGCGCCCCTCATACGGCCCGGTAATATTGCGCGAGCGGTGTACAACCTGAGTGCGCGGACCACCACTTGGCCAACAGATATTGGAAATGTAATACCAGCCGTTAATTTTCTGAATCTGTGTACCTTCCGCCTTCAGAATAAAATTCGTTCCCGCCACAGCGGAAGCACTTTGAATAATCGTCTGATTGACGCCGCCGGATTTAATTGCCGTAGCATCGGCGTTCAATTCGATCAACCGAACCTGATCGCTGCCATAGGCAATATAATTCCGGCCATCATCATCCAGCAGCAGTGAGCTGTCGTGGTACAGATTAGGCAATACGGATTGCGTCCAGTTGCCACCTTCAATATTGTTGGTTTTCCAGATATAGGTTCGGTTAGTGGTATAGGAAAATGAAGTCACATAAAAAGTGCCGGCTTTGTAATTGATACTGCTTGCCCATGTGCCTTTGCTGTAAGCGTTACCGCTGTTGAGATTCAGCGCGTTATTGTTGGCATCAAGCGCACGGTGGGCGTAATTGATCACCTCCCAATTTTTTAAATCGGTGGATTTCATGATCGGCACACCGGGGTTGAGATGCATGGTGGTGCTGCTCATGTAATAGGTGTCGCCAACACGTACGACATTCATATCCGGCACGTCCGCCCAGATATTAGGATTGGTTGCCCGCACGATTGGATAGGTCGGCTCCTGCAATTCGCCGGAATCGGAAAATACCGCTATTCCTGAGAGTGTTGCATTATCGGTACTGGCGGTAAGTTCGATGGTGAGATTGCCATCGGATACTTGAACATCGTTCACTACTCGCTCAAAAGCCGTGTCATGGCCGGCTTGTTGAAATAAATCCAGGTTGGTAAAAACCGATTTTCCTTCCACCGAAACACTGAATAAACGGCTACCGGCGGTAGTCTGATAAAGCTCATTAAAAAATAATCGCAAGTCATAACTTGCTTCAGAAACGGGAATTTCGTAAGTGTAAATTCCGTAACGCTCAGTTTGAAAAAGCGCGTCTTGATCCGTACCCGATATAGGGTCGGTGGTGGAGTTAACGTTGCCTCCACGAGAATACTGGTCGGCATCGAAATCGATTCCGTCAAACGTTAAAGCCGGCCCACCAGCATTGACGGCGACCACTAAACGGTTGGAAATCGCGACTCCGCTTGAGGAGCTGGATGACGACGAACTGCTCGATGACGAGCTGCTTGATGAAGAACTGCTTGATGAAGAGCTATTAGATGACGAGCTATTGGATGAAGAGCTGGAGGAACTGGAGCTGCTCGACGAGGAACTCGATGACGAAGAAGGATCTCCGCTGGAGCCGCTTCCGCCGCAACCAGTCATTAGCAGTGCGGTACACGCCAGCGTGGATAAACAAGCCGGCAGTGATTTTATTTTTATTGCTCTTCGTAACATACAGCACCCAATAGATAGAAAAATTAGAGAAATCCTGTGAAATTTAGTCGCCTGCATACCGTATGAAAAAAATGTGGAAATCCTTTTCCACAAGCAGTCACAACGGTGATATCGCTAAAGCGAGGCGATTAGGGTTTTGGGTTGTCGCGTAGATAATTCATCAACCAAGTCATCGCAGGACGCGGTGTACCGTTTTCCTGAATCAGCCCGGAACCGGTGATCCACGTTCTGTTGACTACATAACCCCAGATGGTGATGCCCTTGACGTGCGGATGGTTGTAGAACACTGGGAAGTGCTCTTGGAAATTCCTTAGCTGATTCTGGTCGTTGGTGTCACCGATGTCATATTCGGAGATGTAGATTGGCACCTGCAGCTGATTCCAAAGATTATCTATCGCAGTCTTAACGGTCGATGCAGGAACGTCCTTCAACTCATGTGCCTGCAGACCAATCGCATCCACATAACCGCTCGGAATAGCCGATTTGGCGAGCGTAATAAATTCATTGTGCTGCCAGCGGATATTGTTGTAATCGTTCAGGATCAGAATGGAGTTGGGGCAGTACTGACGCGCCAGCTGGAACACACGCACGATCCAGTTATTGCCGAAGGCGCGTTGCGCATAACCTGCTGGCTGATGTCCTGGCACTGCTTCGTTCACCACATCAATCATGGCGGTATCTGGATAACGCGTGCAGTAATCGCGAATCCACTCTTCGATTTCTGCTGCGGTTTCGGTCGCGTTCAAATTATTCAGCCAAGTTGGTGATTGTGCTCCCCATACAAACGTGTGCGCCTTCACCGGAATATTATGCTGACGTGCGTAAGCGTAAATACGGTCTACTGGTGCCCAGTTGTACTGGTCACGAGTACCTTCGACGGAGCCCCATTTACCTTCGTTTTCTGGAGTGATTTGGTTCCAGTACTGAGTAAAATCCGAGCGCACATTGCCGGACGTGGTGATGTTGCCGACAAAGAACTTGTGGTTTTTACCTGTTACTGGCGGCTCCTCGAATTTGCCACCGGCATTCGAATAAATGGCGAACGCGCTGATGGTGCCATTATCGATACTGGCGCTAAGTTCGATGGTGAGCTTCTTATCCGCCACCATGACAGTGGGCACGATGACGTCGTATGCGCGGTCATGGCCAACTTCCCCATAGAGATCCATATCAGTGAAAATCGGCTGTCCTTCCACTGTTACGCTGAATAGGCGGTTGCCTTCCATTTCCTGATACAGCTCGACAAAACGCAGATGAACGCTGTAAGTGGAATTGGTCACCGGAATTTCGTATTTGAAATTGCCATAGCGCTCGCTTTGATAAAGTGCATCCGCCGTGGTGCCGTCGATTGGATCCGTGGTGGAGTTAGCTGCGCCACCGGTAGAAAAACGATCCGCTTTATATTCCACACCGCTAACGGTAACCGCCGCGCCGCCCGCATTAACGGCGTAAACCAAACTGGAACCGGCGGGGATGGAACCTGAACTCGAAGAGCTGGATGAGCTGGAAGATGATGAAGAAGAAGACGAACTACTAGATGATGAAGAGGATGAACCGCCGCTGCGCAGACTCCAGATATAGGCTGCAGTATCGGTGGCGCACTGGCCCACGCAACTAGTTGGGTTGGTGCTGGGCATATTTGCGGAAATATAGGTCGCGAGCGTCGCTTGGGAATTAGCGTTTTTTAAGCTGTTTGCATTAAACGGCACTAGCCCGCCAATGGCCGCCGTGCCGCTGTCGGTGTGACAAGTGGAGCAGAGACTGCCGCGGAACTGTGTTCGCCCATTTGCGACATTGCCGCTGGATCCGCCGCTGGTGGAGCTGGATGAACTGCTTGAAGAGGAGCTGCTCGTTGATGAGCTACTGCTCGAAGAGCTGGATGAGCTGCTGCCCGTCGGCGTACCCGACGAGCTGGTGCCACCACCGCAGCCTACCAGGAGAACGCAGCCTGCGAGCATGCCTCCCGTTATACTGAGTAATTTGCTGATATTGAACATTTTGTTGCAACCTCAAGTTGTTGGTTTTCGACTTATTATCAGTGCCATCAGGTTTCCCGCCGGATGACCTTTTCTCGCCGGCACTGCGCGGTGCGCAATGCCAACGGATTCTTGCCAATGAGGCTATACCTCAAAATTGCGAAAAAAATTGCCAAACTTCAAATTCGTTAGCTAAATCAATTTTTTGTTTAGTTGCTCATATTATTTTTCTGCCTTGCGATACATCTGATCGAATGGCATTTCGTTCGTGTAACGGTGAGATTGAAAATGACGCATCGTGTGGCATATACGCTGCCGGATAGTCTGCACGCGCTGGATTTCTGTATTGCAGCGTGTGCCGCACCCACAACAGAAAAACAACAATCAAAAACAAATCAAAAATCGGCGCTGCCCCGCCGGACGTGGTGCCTTGTGTGCCAGACGAACTTGAACTGCTGGATGAACTCGACGAATTTGATGAGCTGGACGAGCTGGAACTAGTCGAACTTGAAGAGCTGGACGAACTTGAAGAGCTAGTCGAACTGGATGAGCTGGAAGATGAAGAGGAAATGGAGCCCGCGGTGCGCACAAGAATACTGGCAAGCGTGCCATTGTCCATCTGCGTGGCAACTTCAATATCCAAATACCCATCATTAACCGAGGCGGTAAAGGGACCGGTAATCAACCCAGTGTCGTGGCCCACCTGCTGGTATATATCCACATTTTCCAAAACCCGCTGACCTTCCAGCGTCACCTGAAATAACCGCGCTCCAGGATTGGTGTGGAAAATTTCCGCCATGCCCAATTGCACGGAGTAAAGGCCACTATCGACCGGGATTTTGTATGCGAAATTTCCGTATCGCTCAGATTGAAAAAGCGTACTGGCTACTAAATCCCCAGGCACTTGTACTGGATCACTAGTCGCGTGAGCCATGCCATCCGTAAAAAAATGGTCCGGTTCGTACCAGATACCCGAAAAATTTACCGAGGCGCCGCTGCCGCCCACATTAATAGCCGCCACTACGTCAGCGGGGTTGGCGGGATGCCAGCCTTCGCTGTCTTCAGTGACGACGCAAATATTGCCATCCGCCTGTTCGCCAAAACCATCACCATCGAGGTCCGCCAGAATGCTGCAGCACACCGGCATGCCCGCATCAATGCCACAACCTGCCGGTGCGTTATCCCCCACCTCCAGCATTTTTGCTGCAAAGCGGCGGCCGAGCTCCCGATTGGATTCCGTATCAAAGTGGATGCCATCGCCTTTATCTTTTAACCCGGCGGCAGATACCCAGTGGCCGTTCTGCACGACATTGGGGATCTGCTGAATATATTGATTGAGTCCGCAACACAGCAATTCGCCGGCGACAAAAGGCACTTCATTTGCCTTAAGGCCCAGGTCGGCGCGCAAGCTCGTCACCAACTTGTTCACTTTCGACGGCCAATCGGACTGGCCGCCGTTACTCTCCCCCTGGTGGAAAATAATGCCCTTGATCACACCGCGCTGCTGCGCTTTAGTGGCGAGGTCCATAATCCATGCATAACCGCTGGTGCCATTGTTGGGAGCCCCGGCAACCGGGCCGAAGGGAGGCTGGCAAGCGTTATAGGTCGCGCAATCCTTCATGAAGTATTCGATTTTTGCTCCGGGATAAGCCGCGCCCACCAGACCTATGGTCACGCCACCCGGCGCGGCATCGCCCATGCCCCGGCCAAAATAATCACCGGGACCCAAACCGCCAGGGCAGTAGATTAAAGGAGGGGTCGCCGGTCGCCACTGACCGTAGGGAGTCGCAATACTGCTGCAGGAGATGTCCTGCATGACCTGAACTTTCGGGTGGGAGTTACGATCTTGCGCCTCAATCGTTCCGGCGCCGGCCATATTGGATTGGCCGATCATTAGGTAGATATGAAAATTCGGGTCGGGGGCAGCGCTCACTCTGGCCGCTGCCCATGTAAGTAGTACTAAGAAGGTGACGCCAATTCGTTTCAACATCACATTAGTCCCGGTCACCCGTGTGACCAAGGTTTGCCAACGAAACTAGTTTATTTGCGAAACAAGGTTTACCGACGAAACAAGGTTTACCGACGAAACAAGGCGTCAGTTGTTGTCTTGCTTCTTTAAATGATGTTCTGTCGCTTATTGTTGTTCTGTCTATTGCCGTTCTGTCGCTCATGATCCTCTACCTATCGCCGCATACTGCTTAGGCCGGAAAAAAGTGCGTGAGCTAACCAGCTAACTCACGCCAAGTGCCGGGCGGGAACTCGTCTGCTACAGTCGCCAATATCTGGCGCTTCGTCAGGAGTTCACGTTATCGAAACTGGCAACAAGGGAGGTAAAAAGAGCGCTTTATATTTATGTACTGACGAAAAAATTGAAGCTTTTTTGCTAGTTGTTAAAACAATTTTTCACCGATGAAAGCAAAAAAGTGAACTGCATCACGGCATTAATGCCAACTAATTTTATCGGAATTCTTTTCATTGAATTTGGCTTCAGCGCGTGGGTTGCTTCATTCTTCTTAATAGACAACCTCTGTGATGCACATCAACGACGCCCCCTTCGCCCTCTGAGACACTGCGGACATAACGGCTGGAGACGAATCCAGCATATCATCAGATGGTTTTCTTTCAGCAAGGACTTGACACGGAGCAATTAGATAAAACAAAAGGCCGTATTGCCCTGCGCGAAGAAATATCAGGTCACGCACTAAAACCCGAAACCGGAGTATGAAAAGCGTCCTGTTTAATAGCCACGACATCGTTCTGGCACTGGTTATTATTCTTAGTTTTCTGCTGGCCGTTCGCGTCAGATCAGTTGCGGCTTTGCCGCGCGCCGCGCAAACTTTATTACCCTCTTTTTTTGTCTTGCACGGATTGGTCGCCCTCGACACTTTGCTGTTTTGGGGGGACGCGATTAAATTCGCCGCGTTTAATGTTTCCACATGGCTGCCGATGTTTTTCAGCTTTGCGTCTTTTGCAATTGGACCGGTGATGTATTGGGCATTTCGCTCGGTTTTATCGCCAGGAAAACCGATTAAGTTCACAGATTATCTGCAATTGCTACCGGCGCTATTGACGTTCCCCTATTTATATTGGGCATGTTATCGCTACTCATTTGAGCAACAGAGCGAATTGATTTTGAATCTCGCTATTTTCAGCGACGTCAATGTGCATTTCATGACATTTCTCACGCTGAAAAAATTAATGCCTGTGATATACGGTTTTTTATGCGTGAAGCTGTTGTTTCGCAAAGCTCCTGCGACGGAAAATCTCGCCGGCGTTAAACCGCTGCTGCAGCCGTGTACGGCCTTTGTATTTATCTGGTTTTGGATTTTACTGACGCATGTGCTCGGCCAATGGTTGCCGCTGTCTTCCAGTGATTTAATGGGCATTTTTGGCAATTACATAAGCCTGACATTAGTGGCCGCGCTGACGTACAAAAGCTTTGGATATCCTGCGACTCCGACACCTGTGAGCCATTTCACAGAGGAGCCGGAAAACGAGGAAGCCAACGAAGATATTGCCGTTTTGGCGGAACGGATTCACAAATTTATTCAAACAGAAAAGCCCTACTTGAATCCTCGTTTAACTCTTGAAAGGTTTGCCGCGCTTTTACACATCTCGCCGCGCCATGTTTCGCTGGCGATCAACCGCTGTTTTGAACAAAATTTCCAGGAATATATCAACGGCTTCCGCGTGGAGGAAGCCAAGCGTCTGCTGCGTGACAATATGGATCATGAACGGACGATTCTCGATATCGCTCAGCAGTCCGGTTTTAACAGCAAGGCCACATTCAACCGAATTTTTAAATTATCCACTGGTGTGACGCCCAGCGCCTACCGTCAGCAATTTCCTCCCGAACTCACGCCTCATCACCCCCATTGTTAAGCGTCTTACTTTATTCCGGGCTCAAATTGAGACTTTACTCGTGTTCAGCCGCCGCGCAGGCTGGGCTGTGCAGTCACATTCGTGCCGCAGCGACATTTTTGCGAGGAAAAAATATGACAATTCTAAAAAAAATGATGGCGGGTTCTTTAGCGTTTCTGTGCGCTTGGGCCGGGCTGTCGTCTCCAGCTTTTGCCAAACCTTATAAAGCCGCAGAGATCTTTACCTTCGAAGAAGATATGTACGGCAAGTACGTTATCCGCATGCGCGCCGCCAAAGGCAGCGGCATCATCTCGAACTTCTTTCTGTGGAAAGACGGCTCGGAACTCTCTGAGGTTTTCTGGGAGGAAGTGGATGTCGAAGTATTTGGTAAAAACAATGCCACCTCATGGCAGAGCAATATCATTACCGGCCTCGGCACTACCTCCAAGTCGGAACAGGTTCACTCACAAGGCGCCTCCTTCGGCGACGCCTACAACACCTTTACCCTGGAATGGAAACCGAACGAAGTTCGCTGGCTGGTGAACGACCAGGTCGTCCGTACCACTACCGGTGGTCAGGCCCGTGAGCTGATGAACCCGGCGCAGCTGCGTCTCAATTTCTGGCCGCCTGCCGTACCCGAGTGGGTCGGCCCCTGGAACGACGGCATCCTACCGGTCCATATGTTCGTGAACTGGGTGGAATACCATCGCTGGAACGGCAATGGCTTTGAGCTGGCCTGGCGCGACGATTTCAACAATTTCGACAGCAACCGCTGGGGCAAAGCCGACTGGACCTTCGCTGAGAATCAGGCGGACTTCCATTTCGACAACGTGGTTGTGCGCAACGGCTATTTGGTACTGGCAATGACCCGTGAAGGCCAAGAGGGCTACAATGGCAATCCACCCACCGATAACGGCGGCGGTAGCAGCTCCTCCAGCAGCTCAAGCTCAAGCAGCTCATCCAGCAGCAGCTCGTCGAGTTCGAGCAGTTCATCAAGCTCCAGCAGCTCATCGAGCAGTAGCAGCAGTTCATCCAGTAGCAGCTCCAGCTCTTCGTCCAGCAGCAGCTCGTCCTCCGGCAACACCAGTTCTGGTGGCAATACGGGTGGCGGCGCGATGAACCCGTTGGCCCTGTTGTCCATGCTGATGTTGTTGGTGCTGGGCCGCCGCCGCGGCTGATCCTGCAACGCAGCCCAATCAAAGGCGCATCGTAAGGTGCGCCTTTTTTGTTTGTCGCATGGAATTAAAACCGCGCCGCCTCCCAGGCATGTAGCGCGTGTTTACGAATCTCCCCCCAACGATACCCCCCAAGAGCACCGCTCTGCTGAATCACTCTGTGACAGGGAATGGCCACCGCAATCGGGTTGGCACCTATGGCCGTGCCCACGGCGCGGGAAGCGGTCGGGTGGTTGATGGCTTTGGCGATCTGGTTGTAACTCACCAGCGCGCCGGGCGGGATCTGCAGCAGTGCTCGCCAAACATTGATTTGAAAATTGGTGCCGACAACGCAGAGTGACAGCGGTCGATCCGGCTTTGCCAGGCCAAACAGTGCAGGAATTTTTGCCCCGGTGTCTCGGTGATTTTCTCTCAGCTGCGCTTTGCGCCAGTGTCGGCGCAATTCCTGGAGCTGCTCCTCCACTCCACCCTCCCCCAAAAAAGCCAGCCGACAAATACCGCGCGGCGTCTCAGCGATAAAAGCCGCACCAAAAGGCGTGGCGTGAACTCCATAATCGACCACCACCCCATCACCCGCGCTTTTAAACTCTCCCGGCGTCAATGCATCCAGCTGCACAAAATGATCGTACAGTCGCGACCCGCTGCTCAGCCCCAAGGTCTCGGACACCTCCAATAAAGACCCGGATTCCCGCAACAGAATTTTCGCCCGCTCCACGGTAAGCACCTGCAAAAAACGCTTGGGCGTCACCCCCGTCCAGCGGCTGAAGAGACGCTGAAAATGAAATGGACTGAGTCCCACATGCATCGCCACCTCGTCGAGCGAGGGCTGCTCCGCCATGTGCTCGACCAGAAATGCGATGGCCGTGCTGATGCGGTCGTAATCGGTATCGGAAGCATTCATAACAAACTGCCGGATGGGAAAGTCCGGCGGATTATGGTGCAGGGTTTGAGGGAAAGCGACCCGGATCTTGCGCAGGGCGCTCAATCGAGAGCGCATGCATAGTTCATTATTTACAACCGGAACTGCTCCACCCGCTCCTGCAGACGATTGGCAATGGACACGAGTTCACGACTGGAGGCGCCGGTCCGGTTGGCGCCCTCGGCGGCCTTTTGTGAGGCCTCGGTAATTTGGGTGATATTACGGCTGATCTCCTCTGCCACCATGGATTGCTCCTCAGCGGCGGTGGCGATTTGGGTATTCATACCGTTGATGGAGGCCACCGATTGGTTGATTTTGCGCAGCGAATCCCCGGCGCGTTTGGCCTGGGTGACGCTGTCGCTGGCTTTGCCACGACCCTGCTCCATCACCGACACGGCGGAATCGGCACTGGATTGCATCTGCTCGATCAGCATCTGGATGTCCCGCGTGGAATCTTGAGTACGGCTGGCCAAAGCTCGCACTTCGTCGGCCACCACGGCAAAACCACGNNATGACCTCCAACACACTGCCGATTTTGGCGCTGTTTTCGGAAAGTTTATGAATGACTTGAGCGGCGGACTCCACCTCTCGCGCCAGGGCTTCAATGGAAGCAATCGTCTTGTTCACCTCACCGCTGCCACTTGCCGCTTCCTCATCGGCGCTTTGTGCCAGATTGGCCGCGTCCAACGTATGCCCGGCCACGGCCTGCACGGTTACCGCCATCTGCTTGATCGCCGCCGCGCTCTGATCAGTTTGTTGTAACTGGGTGACCATCAAATCCTGATTCGCCCCCGCCGTGCGCGCCAGACTATCGGATGCTTCCACCAGTCGGGTTGCGGTATTGCTGACATCGCGGATGATTTCCGCGAGCTTCGTCGTCATGGTCGCCACCGCGCCCATGATGCTATAGGGATAGGCCGTTTGTATGGTGCGGGTAAGATCGCCGGAGGCGACACCGCGGATAACCTGCGCTGCTTCATCCGGCTCGCCGCCGATAGTACGCAGCAGATGAGTCACCAATCGATAAGCGACAACAAAACCCACCACCAGCGCCAATGCGGTAATCACCATCATTAATGTGGCGAATTCACTGCTGGACTCGCGTACGCCTTCGCCCAGGGCGGCGATGGCGGCCTCTTGATAGTCAATAAAACGGTTAATCGCTGCGAGCCAAGCGGTGTAGGAAGGTGCAATCTGCCGCTGCAAAAACGTTTGCGCCTCTTCCATGCGCCCGCTGTTAAGCATATTGAGAAACTGGGTCATCAAGCTGCGGTTTTCCGCTTCAACCCGTTTTATATCATCCAACAGCCGCCGCTCTTCGGCGGTGACGCCCGTTCCCTGGGAAAATAACTGATCCATGTTGCCCGCGGAGTCCTGATAAAACGTTTCCAGCTCGCGTATCTGCTGTAAAAACCCCTGGCGTTCCTGAGCGGTCACCACTGGCGACACCAGATCACGCACGGCAATTGCTCGATCGTGCACACTGCCGCGGAAATTGATGGCATAACGCTGTTTTTTAGCGTCCACGGCATCCACTTGCTTCATGGTTCGGTCGATATAGTTGACCTTGCTGATGCCCACCAAAGTGACACCGACCAATAACAGCTGAATAACACCAAAACCGGCAAAAAGACGTGTTGCGATTTTCAAGGGAAACCTCTGGAAATACAGTTCGCCAATCACCCGGAGCCTGGGCGGAAGCCAAAATGACCGCTGGCACCACCAGCATTGTTCTCACTGAGTATAGGCAGACGAATTCCACTCCAAAGAATAATTTGCAGGCCTTTCGCCGCGAGCGACCAGCGGCACCGCTGCACTGGAAGCGCCCTATATTCTTGGCTTAGCTGCTCTCCGCTCCGTTAAACCGGCAACGCCGTTTTTACCAGAGACGATTTCAATACAAATGAGGAGTGCACGCCGCTCACGCCTTCGATACGGGTGAGCTTTTGCAAAAGAAACTGCTGGTAAGCGTCCATATCGCTGACGATCACTTTCAGCAGGTAATCCGCAGACTGCCCGGTAATCAGATGACACTCCATCACCTCAGGAAAACTGGCGACAGCGCACTCGAAAGCTTCCAAACGCTCCGGCGTATGTTTATCCACGCTGATGTGGATAAAGGACATCAGCGTTAGGCCGAGCTTGCGGGCATTAAGTAACGCCACATAGCCTTGGATCATGCCCTCCTCTTCCAATTGGCGTACGCGGCGCAGGCAGGGTGACGGCGACAAACTGATGGCGTCCGCTAGCTCTTGATTGGAGATGCGGCCGTTGCGCTGAAGCTGGTCGAGAATTAAGCGGTCGTAACGGTCCAAAGCCATAGAATTTACCTCACCAAGATCTTTTGAGCAGATTATTTTTAATAATGAATGATCTTAGCAATAAAATTGCCAAACGACCCAAATCGCGGCGATTTTAGCAATCATCTGTCGCGGCACCCCCTTTATACTGTGCCCTACCTGCTGAGGAGCCCAACCGTCACAAGCGGTTTGCGGCCATACAGACGCCGTCACGAGCGGCGCGACTAAGCGGCGCATCTACCCGATACGTCTTCAAGTCGCAAAGCCCACGCAGGCACACTCATCACCAATGCCAAGGAGCCAATTCATGATTGCCAATCCCGCCAGCAAATACGCCGCGTTCCAAGGGGTGTTTTTGCCCGACCGCCAGTGGCCCAACCGGGTCATCGACAAACCGCCCATCTGGATGAGTACGGACCTGCGCGATGGCAATCAGGCGCTGATCGACCCGATGTCGGTGCAGACCAAACTGCGCTTCTTTAAAGAGCTTGTCGCGATTGGCTTCAAAGAAATCGAAATCGGTTTTCCGTCGGCGTCCGATACGGATTTTGAATTCACCCGCTTATTGATCGAAGGCAATCACATTCCCGACGATGTCACCATTGAAGTGTTGGTGCAGGCGCGTTATGAATTAATTCAGCGCACCGTGGAAAGTGTGCGTGGCGCCAAACGCGCGATTCTGCATTTTTATAATCCGCTGGCGCCGGCCTTCCGCAAAATCGTTTACAACACGGACAAAGCCGGCGTAAAAAAAATTGCTGAGCAAGGTGCGCGCTGGGTTTTGGAATTAACTGCACAAGCGCCGGAAGTGGATTGGGTATTTCAATATTCGCCGGAAGTGTTTTCCAGTACCGAAATTGAATTTGCCAAAGAAGTAAGCGATGTCGTTGCGGAGATCTGGCAGCCCACGCCGCAGAAAAAAATGATTTTGAATCTGCCGGCCACGGTGGAAATGAGCACACCCAATACTTACGCCGATCAGATCGAATGGATGCATCGTAATATCAATTACCGCGACAGCATTATTATCAGCGTGCATCCGCACAATGATCGCGGCACCGCTGTGGCAGCGGCGGAATTGGCGGTGATGGCTGGTGCCGACCGGGTGGAAGGCTGTTTATTTGGCAACGGTGAACGCACAGGCAACGTTGATTTAGTCACGCTCGCTCTGAATTTGTATTCCCAGGGAATTCATCCAGGATTGGATTTTTCCGATATCGACCGTGTGCGCAAATTGGTAGAGGAATGCAATCAATTACCTGTGCATCCGCGCCATCCATATGCGGGTGAATTGGTATTTACTGCTTTTTCCGGCTCGCATCAGGACGCCATTAAAAAAGGCTTTGCCGTGCAAAAACCGGGAGAGCTTTGGCAAGTGCCTTATTTGCCCGTGGACCCAGCAGACCTCAGCCGCAGTTACGACGCCGTGGTACGCGTCAACAGTCAATCTGGAAAAGGCGGGGTTAGTTTTTTGCTGCAACAGGAGGCGGGTTTGCAGTTGCCGCGCCGCTTGCAAATTGAATTCAGTGGCACAGTGCAAAAAGTCAGCGATACAACCGGCAGAGAAGTGAAAAGCCGGGAGATCGTCGAATTATTCGAGCGTGAATATTTTGCGGTGAATATACCTTTTGAATTTCACCACAGCACCATCAGCGAAAATGCCGACCAAGTGGAAATCATCATCAATAGTCAGTTTCGCGATAAACCGGTTGTACTAACCGGCCGCGGTAATGGTCCGATCGACGCAGCGGCACACGCCATCAGCCAGCATATCGGCTGCGAGGTGAGCGTGGTGGATTATCATGAACATGCCATCGGTGAAGGCTCAAACGTGTCTGCGGTCAGCTATATCGAAATGAAGATTGATCAAGGCAAAGCCATTTTTGGCGTTGGCAAAGATCACAATATTATTGTTGCCGCGCTGAAAGCCCTGCTTAACGG
>DJFQ01000257.1:17692-29711 GCA_002432095.1 Marinagarivorans sp. UBA5868
GCTGATCGGCACCCGGTGCCTCCTCACAAGATCCCTCGGCAACTCTCGCCTCATAAACGTTCATCCGTTCGTCGCAAAAACATCAATCCTACGTGCGACAAAAGCCGTATCAGCTCTGCCCGCTTCCGGTAAACTACTGCGGCTGACAACCCCTCCCTGCCCGGAGTTCTTTTATGTCCCATAGCCCTTACGCCGGCAAAACACTGCCCCACGATATGCTGGTGGATCTGCCGCAACTGATCGACGCTTATTACAATATCCAGCCCGACCCCACCGTACCGGAGCAAACGGTAAGCTTTGGCACCTCCGGCCACCGGGGTTCGGCCTTCAATGGCAGCTTCAACGAGCAGCATGTGTTGGCGATCAGCCAAGCCATCTGCGATTACCGCAAGAGTGTCGGCACGGATGGCCCGCTGTTTCTGGGTATTGATACCCATGCGCTTTCCGAGCCCGCACAAATCTCCGCAGTGGAAGTACTCGCCGCCAACGGCGTGACACTGATGCTGGCAAACGGCGGTGAATACACACCGACACCGGCCATTTCCCACGCGATTCTCACTTACAACAACGGCCGCACTAGCGGCCTGGCGGACGGCATCGTTATCACGCCGTCGCACAATCCACCGGATAACGGCGGCTTTAAATACAACCCGACTCATGGCGGTCCTGCAGACGGCGATATCACCAATTGGATTCAGGATCGCGCCAATCAGTTGCTGCGCGAAGGCTTGCGCAACGTCAACCGACTGACCTATCAAAAAGCCTTAAAGGCCGACACCACTCATCATCACGACTTTATCCGGCACTACGTCGGCGATCTGCGCAACGTTATTGATATGGATGCCATCCGTAGCTCCGGCGTGCTGATGGGTGTCGATCCATTAGGGGGTGCCGGCATTAATTACTGGCCGGAAATCGCTGATCGTTACGGGCTCAATCTGCAGATCCTTCACGCTGGTCTTGATAAAACCTTCTCTTTCATGACCGCCGATTGGGACGGCAAGATCCGCATGGATCCCTCCTCTTCTTACACCATGCAATCGATGATCGGGCGGCGCAACGACTACCAAGTGGCCTTTGCCTGTGACACCGATCATGATCGTCACGGCATAGTTGCGCCGAGCTGCGGGTTACTTCCGCCTAATCATTATCTGGCGGTGATGGTGGATTATCTGTTCCAGAACCGCCCTTTGTGGGGGATGAATACTGCCATCGGCAAAACAGTGGTAAGCAGCGCAATGATGGATCGGGTGGCGGAAAAATTGGGCCGCCGCCTGCACGAGACTCCCGTCGGCTTTAAATGGTTTGCCCCCGGATTGTTTGATGGCTCTCTCGGTTTTGGCGGAGAGGAAAGCGCTGGCGCATCCTTCCTGCGCATGGATGGAACCGTCTGGTCAACCGATAAAGACGGCATTATTCCCTGTTTGCTGGCCGCAGAGATTACCGCACGCACCGGCCGGGACCCCGGCGAATGTTATCAGCAGCTGGCAAGTCAATTTGGCCACGCTGCGGAGGCCCGAGTGGAAGCGCCTGCTAATCCCACACAGAAAAAAGCCTTGGCAAAATTATCTGCATTGCAGATCACTTCTACCTATTTAGCAGGCGATAAAATCACCCAAATCCTCACTGAGGCACCGGGAAATCAGGCAGCAATCGGCGGCATTAAAGTTTCCACCGCGTCTGGTTGGTTTGCCGCGCGCCCATCTGGAACTGAGGATATTTACAAAATTTACGCCGAAAGTTTTAA
The DNA here is from genome assembly GCA_002432095.1 of Marinagarivorans sp. UBA5868. Taxonomy (GTDB): domain Bacteria; phylum Pseudomonadota; class Gammaproteobacteria; order Pseudomonadales; family Cellvibrionaceae; genus UBA5868. Next base: position 19,440 of record DJFQ01000257.1, read on the forward strand.
AGGTAAGGATCACTTACAACAACTGATTGGCGAAGCACAGGAAATTGTCGATCGCGCCATAAGCTAATAGGTAAATTGATTCGCAGTCTGCCATTGCAGANNCATATCGTACAAATATTGTTTTTCTGGGATTTACCTCACACCAAAAAACACGTGCGGCGCACACATTCCCACAAAGCTTTAATTGCTTTTTGCCATTGGTCGGGAATTTCTCCCAAGCCAATTTACTCAGAAAAGAAAAAATGTGAAAAAAGCCCAAAAATATCGCTAAATTTTGTTATCCAAGTGCCATGAGCGTGTTACTAGAGTGTTAATAACAGTTTGATTATCTGTGCTAGCTTAATCGGTGATATATGGGGCAAAAACCGCAATTCTTAGTGACAGAATTTTGGTGACAGAATAAAGCCTCAGTGAAAATCAACAAAGTGCGGGTGGGACACTTCCATACATTGAAATTATCTTTTTCAAATATGGAAACAATGGGACATAAATTCCGCCTGTTTTCATTTCGCAATTTCACAATAACAACAAGTGTGGCACTTATGAAAAACAAAACATTAAAAAAACTCCTGCTGGTTGCCGGACTGGCCGCGTTGCCATTCACCGCCAGCGCAGCGCCCGATCCTAATTTCCATATTTATCTGATGCTGGGCCAATCCAACATGGAAGGCACAGCGCCCATTCAATCCCAGGACAATTCAACCAATCCGCGGGTACAGGTTCTGCAAAGTCAAACCTGCAGTGGTGGCCTGACTTACGGCACCTGGCGTGCTGCAACCCCAACGCTAATTCGCTGCCCACGCAACGGCGGCGGCCTCGGCCCTGGTGATACTTTTGGCGATACGCTGGCGGAAAACCTACCCGAAAGTATCAAGATCGGTCTTGTGGGCGGTGCCTACGGTGGCGCCAAGATTGAATACTTTATGAAGAATTGCGGCGGCGACTGCACTCCACCTTACGGTGGCATCAGCGGCGCCCCCAACAATGGCACCCGGGGTTATGACTGGGTATTGGACTTGGCCAAGAAAGCCCAGGAAGTGGGTGTGATCAAAGGCTTTATTTTCCATCAAGGTGAGAGTAATTCCGGTCAGCAAGACTGGCCGCAAAAGGTCAACACTTTTGTCACCGATCTGCGCCGCGATCTCGGCTTGACCGCCGAAAACAGCCCTTTTATCGCTGGTGAACTGCCTTATACAGGTTGCTGTATGGGCCACAACACCCTGGTCAACCGTTTGCCTACAGTGGTCGCGAATGCACACGTGGTGTCCGCCGGACCCGAAAACGGCATGACACTGGGCGACATCGGCGATCGACTGCACTGGAACTCCGCCGCCGTGCGCATCATGGGCCAGCGGTACGCGAATAAGATGCTTGAAGTTGCCGATCTCGACCCAGGCCCGCAAGACTGTGGCATGGATGAGGGCGACTTAGTCTGCTGCAACATCAGCGCAGATCCCGATGGCGACGGTTGGGGCACCCAAGACGGCATGATGTGTAAAGTCACAACAGGCACTACAGGCTATATCCCGCCGAATCCCGAAGATGTTGTTGCGGCCATCAACGTTGGCGCCACTGCTGGTGCCTCTTATGACGGCGTTTACTATCAAGCGGACGCCCACTTCTCTGGCGGCACACCGAATACCACCGCCGATGCTGTCAGCGGTGCCGACGGCAGCGCTGTTTTTCAGAGCGAGCGCTACGGTGATGTGGTTTACGAAATTCCGGTAATGAATGGCAGCTACAGCGTCGAACTGCATATGGTTGAGATGTATCAGACGGCAGCGAACGCACGTCTGTTCAGCGTTGATGTGGAAGGCATGACGGCAGTGAACAATATCGACCTCTTCGCCCGCGTCGGCCACGATACCGCTTACACCACCCCAAAAATCAACACCACGGTCAATGACCGCAGCCTTACCATTGAAGTCACCACCACGATGGATAACGGCACACTCAGCGGCATTCTGGTGCGGGAGATTTCTTCGTCCAGTTCGAGCAGCTCCAGCTCATCATCTAGCTCCAGCAGTTCGAGTTCGTCATCCAGTTCTAGCAACTCATCAAGTTCGAGCTCATCAAGTTCGAGTTCGTCCAGCTCCTCCGGTAGCAACAATTCCAGTGGCGGTTCTCCGACCTCCCCCGGCACTGGTGGCGGCAGTATCGACTGGCTGTTTTTGAGCCTTCTCGGCCTGCCCCTGCTGGCTCGCCGACGCAACCTCCACGCATGATCCCCCACCCGCCCGGCAGCCGCCGGGCGGGTTCTCTGCTATCTCTAGAATTCCGCTACCCCTAGCCCACCTACCCCTATCTCCACACCTATAATGCATACGCTGCTTTCCACACCTATGAAGGCGGCATCTGAACGGAATACGCCGCAACCACTCCTATACCCTGGCAATCCGCAGACGGATATTCTGACGCGAACCAAACCTACATCTTTAACAACCAAAAGAGATCATTTGCCGTGACCTACTCGAGACGACATTTCCTCCTCCATTCCTCCATTGGCCTGGCCATGATGAGCACCATCAAAATGAATGCTCTGGCGAAAGCCATGAATGAAGTGGGATTAAAGGACTACTTCAAGGACGACTTCAAAATCGGCACTGCCATCAGCGGCAAACTGATGAAAGAACTGCCGACGGATTACGAACAACTGATTACCCGTGAATTCAACGCCATCACCATGGAAAACGAAATGAAATGGGAGCGCGTACATCCACGTCCAGGGGTTTGGGATTGGGCCATTCCAGATAAATTCGTCGACTTTGGAGTACGTAATGATATGTATATTGTCGGCCATGTGCTGGTTTGGCACTCGCAGACACCAAAGTGGGTGTTCGAAGATACCAACGGCAAACCGCTATCGCGCGAAGCACTGCTTTCTCTGATGCAACAGCATATCGAAGCAGTCGTCGGCCGTTACAAAGGAAGAATCGCCGCATGGGACGTCGTGAACGAATCCGTCGACGAAGGCAAGGGCTGGCGCAAAAGTGCGTGGCTAAACATTATTGGTCCCGAATTTATGGAAAAGTCCTTCCAATTTACTCGCGAAGTCGACCCTAAGGCTCATTTGTTATACAACGACTACAACATGCACAACCCAGACAAACGCGCTTTCGTCGTCAATTTTGTCAACACATTCAAAAAGCAGGGAATTCCGATTGATGGCATAGGAATGCAAGGTCATGTGGGCTTGGGATATCCAGACATCAAAGAATTTGAAAAGAGCATCGAAGCCTATGCCGCCACCGGCTCACGGGTTCATATTACCGAGCTGGATATGGACGTGTTACCCGAAGCCTGGGATCACATAGGCGCAGAAATCTCCACCAATTTTGCCTATTCAAAAAAACTTGACCCCTATACGAAAGGGCTGCCGCAAAAAATGGAAGACAAGCTCACCCGACGTTATGAAGAATATTTCAAGCTTTTCCTCAAGCATCGAGACAAAATCGAGCGAGTAACCTTTTGGGGAACCGGAGATGCAGAATCGTGGAAAAATGACTTTCCGGTAAAAGGACGGACCAACTATCCCTTATTATTCGACCGACAGTACAATAAAAAACCGGCTTATCACGCCGTGGTAAATTTAAAGAAATAAATAAAGAATAAATAAAAATGGCCAGAATCACTGGCCATTTTCTTTTGCGTTACCGCAATTACTCACCCATTCCCAACCATTTGCCATCCTTGTCCTTTTTGCAGTTCTCAGCCCACTCTTCCTTCATTTCCTTTTTTGATTCCTTGAGTGATTCGTAACGATCAAACTCTTCATCAGACATAACAGCTTTCAGCTGCTCTTCTTTTTGATCGCGCAAATCGCTGATTTGGTCTTTAGCGCGGTCTTTAATCTGTCCTGCCTGATCATCGTAGCGGCTCATAATATCTTCCACTTGCTCCGCCTTGGTTTCATTTAAATTAAGAGATTTGATGAAATCTTTCTCATGCTTCTCGCCCGCAACAGCGCCGAAAGAAGCCGAAGCCGCCAACAAACCCGCCATCATCATAACTTTAGTTTTCATATTAGTACCCTCTATTTCTATGTTGGTAGTCTCGGGTTAAAACCCATGCAGGATTGTCGAGAGCAATATTGATGCCTAAAAAAATATGGCGGAAATTACCGATTTTTCTTGGTTTTTCCAAAAGCAATTAGCGCATTTCTCACTTCGTCACTCATTTTTTCAGCGCGACGTGAAAATTCTACAAAAAAATTAACTAATGATCCGCTTAGGGAATTGAGTGACAGTGAGTTCAGCAAATTGAGCAATCGTTGGGGAGCGGACCATTAGCCAGACGCAGCAGAAATGTCATTTTTTACCATCAGCAATTAAACAACCAATTTTTTCCTGAACCAGCTCCAGTTCAACATTCCACTGGCGTAGCCACTGATCCCAACGAGTGGCACCACCGCTGGAATGGGTGATTTTTTGGTCGACAAGTTTTCTATATAGCTCGAGCATTTGTTGGGTACACGCCGAGATACTTACGGTCCGTGCCGCTTGTATAGCAGCGCAGCGCATCACATCGAATCGCTGTGGCTGCGCGACAATATTTTCGATCGCCGCACAGAAATCTTGCGGCGCGGCATCGGCTGGCAACAAATAGCCGGAGACATCATGAGTCACCATATCCCTCGCGCCGGTTGCATCCAGTGCAAAGACAGGATTACCTGCCGCCATTGCTTCGGAAAGCACCAGTCCTTGAGTGTCACTATGAGAAGTAAAAATAAAAATATCCATGGCCGCATAAGCATCCGCACATGCCTGGCCCTGCAAAAGCCCCGCAAAAACCAACTGGTCTGCAAGACCCTTCGCTGCAAACCGCTCTTTGAACATGGCGACAAGGTCGCCTTCACCCGCAAGCAAAAAGCGCCGGGCATCAGGCTCCGCGGCGACAAACTCGATTACCACCTTCGCCAGATACGCCAGATTTTTTTCCTCATTGAGCCTTCCGAGATGACCAATAACAAAATGCTCGGGCGCTATTCCGTGCTGCTGACGAAATGAAGCCCCATCGCCACTGCCAAAAAAATCCGCGTCTACCCCCGTGGGAATGGAGGATATGAGCGTTTTGACGCCGCGCTTGCGAATAATACCCGCCACACTCTGGGTGGGCGCTACCACATGATCGACAAGATTGGCGTATGCAACAGGCAATTTGAGCGCTATATCCGTCATCAGCCGCCAGTTCATGGGAAACCAGTGAAGGTAACGCTCCATAAAAGTGTGATGCGTGTAAACAATTGGAACCTGCAGAAGGCGCGCCATGCGCACTGCAGAATCACCCAACAGAAACGGTTGATGGCTGTGAATAATATCCGGCCGGAAATTGCGCACCCGCTCCACCAATTCAGACGGGAAACCTAAAACCACCGAATGTGGGCTACCATTGATGCGCTTCACCGCCGGAACCCGAAGAACCTCTTGCGTGGAATGCGAAGCGCCGTGGTATTCCGGGGCCACAATCAGCACCGAGTGCCCGCAACGACGCATTCCTGCGGCAAAAACGTCGATGGATTTTTCGATACCACCTACGCTTGGATAATAGGTATTGGTAAACATGGCGATATTCATTCTTTAAATTCCGTATTCGTAAATAAACGCCTCGCGCAACGTCGACGCTTGATTAGCCACGCTGTGCCAAACACCGCAAATAGGGCGACACCAAACCAGAAAAATGCGCCATCTCCGGCAATCTTCCCCAGCAACAAATACGGCAGCGCCGCAAGAACTTGTGACAATGTGCCAAGACCAAAATAGAGTTTTCGATCAACCCCTGACAGGGCAATATAAATGGGCTTAAAAATATAGGAAATTCCAGGAATCCAGGTAGTAGCAAAAATGAAAAGTGCATTGTCAACCAAACTGCTAGCCTGCCGGGAAGGCGGTAACAGCTGCTTTTTCTGCATTTTTTCTTTTAGGCTGCCGGCCATTGAGCTGTAGCTCAACACCAGCACCAAAAGATGGTGCAACAGTATCACCACTGTGGTAATCCCCAGCGCAATCCAAAAAGGAAACATAACAGCGAGGGTGATCAGCAACGGGCTTAAGGGGACACCCAGCAACGGCGCAACGAGCACAACCAACGCCATGTATCCCGGCGGCGCGTGCTGCAATTTTTCAAGAGCCTGATTTAAATCCAGATGCCAATGTACTGCGAACGCCACCACCGTTAACAGCGCAATAGCAATGAACACACTGGTCAATACCGATCGGCTCATGAAATTACGCAGCCTCTTTATCGATAACAAAAGCTGCCCCATGACAGAGCGTAAACTGCTTCTTTTGCGCCCCAATTTTAAGCTCGCCAACGTACTGCCGCCGCTGGCCAATAGTGAGATGAAGCTCTAAATTAACGATTGGCAAAGTGAGTTGAAAACAGGATCCAATAGCACACAGAGGAAACGCTGGACGGATGGTAATACGGTTCTCGGTGAGAGAAATACCAAATAACACTTCAATCACCAATACATTGACCAGGCCGGTCCAACCGACAAAATTTTTTTGCGGACCGGTACCGAGAGTGAACGCCTTCCACCAATTACCCTTTTTGCGCTGCAATTCTCGAGTATGCAAACTTTGCGGATCGTAAAATTCATAGATCTGATGCTCACGCTGAAGTACGCGAAAAACGCCGTCGCACAAACGCCATGCCATTTCGCTGTACGCCTCTTGATAACCATAACGACGCAAGCCATCCAATATCAAAAATGCCGTGTTGACCCAAACCGGTCCGCGCCACATGTCTTTTTCGAAAGCGGGGTCGCATAAGGCGACCGAGGGAAAGGGTATGAGGCTGGCAAAGCGATTGACGTCGGTAATGTGCCGGTGCAATCGCATCGCTCGCTCGGGAGTGGGCACACCAGCGGCAAGGGGAATAAGGCCAGCAATGGTTTGGCAGCGGACATGGCGCCGCTGGTGAACGTCCCAATCGTAGTAAAAGCCGTCGCCCTCATGCCATAGCCATTGTTCTATGCCACGCTTAATTTCCTGCGCCTGCTGTCGGAAAATAATTCTCTCCTGGCTCTCATCCAGCACTTCGGCAAGCCGGCTGAGAGCTTCACACTGCAACACCATATAAGAGGAAAAATCGGGAGCGGCGAGATGGCGAGTGTCAGTCAATACCCTTTCGTCGCGAGAGCTAAAGCGCGGGGAATTTTCCACACCAGATTCGTAAGGATGTAGCCAAAAATACAAACCGCAGCTCAGCCGCCGGTGCTGATTGAGCCAAGCGTTAAATGCTTTGAGGATATTAAAGAATGCCCGCTGCTCTTGCGGTTTCAGCGCGGCATACAGGTCGGTGCGCATCAACGCCCATGCTATCAACGGGGGCTGAGTAAACTCCGAGCGAATAAAATCGGTGACCACATGTTGTAACTTGTCCCCATCGCGCAACGCCAAAACAGAGCGCAATATATCGAGAGCAACATCCGTATCCCAATATCGCCAAACAATCGCAATAAAAGCACTGTCCCATAAATAAACCCCCGCAAAAGCAGGCGCTGGCAATGCATGGCGCATGGGCACCAAGTGATTCGGTTTGCGCAGATTGGCAAATAGCACATCGAAAATGATGTCGAAACCGTGGGAAAAATGTCCCGCAGATCTCTCCATCGCGATTTGTGGCTGTTGATAAGCAACGCCTTTATTAGCGCGCAACTTTTCATTGATGCGAATATTTGCCATGGTCCGGCGCGCGACAAACACTCGCGACCAAACCAATAAATCCGTCAGATAGCGAGCCGTGCGCAAGAATTTAAACGTAGCTCGAGCCAGCGCTGCCTTCATCTACCAGACTCCGTTTGCTGATGCTTTGCTGCAAAGGCCATCCGCCAAAAGTTTTTACGCTAACCCGGACACATGACAATTTCGCGACAGACGGCTCGACCGGGCTATACCCGGCCCTTACAGTTCTTTACAATCCCTGTCAGCCCGCCTTATTGAGCGGTTTGCGGCCTGCTGCTAAGATCGCCGCGCTTTCCACATGGACGTTAATTTATGCGCCAAAAAGCTCGTTTTACAAATCTCTTATCTCTTTCTTGCTCGCTTGCCTTATCAGCTCACCAAGACGGCTCACCGCTTTATCGTCTGCTGATCAGTACCGACTATTGCGCATGGCAACATGCGGTTAATCATGGAGACAAAACATGAAAAGTATTTCTCACTCTCTACCTTTGTCTGTGCAAAAATTTAATGCCCTTAAAGCCTTAAAAATTGCCGGCCTGACCCTAAGCGTTTTACTCGCCTCTGCATGCAGTGATTCAAAATCCGATCCGCCCAAAGGCATAGCTTCATCCAGCTCCAGCAGCTCAAGTGGCAGCTCATCGAGCAGCAGTTCATCCTCCAGCTCGAACTCGTCGTCCAGCAGCTCGAGCTCATCTTCCAGCAGCTCCAGTTCATCCAGCTCTTCTGGTGTAACCGCTTCTTCCAGCTCATCGAGCTCCTCAAATTCATCAAGCTCTTCCAGCTCCAGTTCAAGTTCATCGAGTTCTTCTAGTTCATCGAATTCTTCTAGTTCGTCGAGCTCATCCAGTTCATCAAGCTCATCGAGTTCCAGCGGTTTAGCGGAGAGCCTGCTCAGCATCACCGTAACCGGTAGCGACGGCGCAAATCTCTCAGTTAACAGCCTGCAGATTACCGTCGATTTGCTGGATGAGAATGACGCGCCTATCGAACAGAAAATACTGCAAGCGGCCGCCCCAGTCGGTGATGCCAGCAGTTTGAAGAGCACGAGCGCCGTGGCTTTGGAGGGTGCCGAATCTCTGGTGCTCAACGTCAGCCACCCCGGCTACACCAGCTACTCGCGTCGTCTGGTCGCGGAAGACGCGGTTTATCTAGACGCACAGCTGCAAGTGGTAGAGGAAGTCACCGTTACCGTGACTCAAACAGCGAGCATTTCCGGAGCCATGGTGGATGGGTTTACCGTGACGCTGCCTGCCAATGGGAACGAAGGTGATATTCAAGTGGGTATTCCCCGCTCCCTGTTGCCCAACGGCACCACCAGCGTAACGGCCGATATCAAATCGTTTGATCCAAACGATCCGTATGACGCCCAACATTTTCCCGGAGAGTACGCTGACACCGATGGCAATAATCTGATCTCCGTGGCATTTAATTATGCGGATATTCGCACCGCGGGCGGTGAAAGTCTGACGACTTTGGCAAAGGAGCGAGCAACCTCGCTCAGCGTATTTAACACGGCTGAAGCGGCAGAGCCGGTCATTATCAATCGCAGCATTCCTGGTAGCAGCTGTTCCACACTCACGCGCCTCGGCGATGCCAATGCCGAACAAACAGGCTTTCAGATCCCGGTTTATTCCTATGATGCGAGTCGCGGCTTATGGGAACTGTTGGGTTACGGAAGTATTTATTCCTCAGCCGGTGCTGTGATTAATACCGTGGACGAGGCGGAATGCGAAAATGATCCCTATGTGTTGGAAATTGCGGTGACCAGTGACATTTTTCTGAGTAATTGGTGGAACCTGGACTATCCGCTGGTCTTCTCACAACCGGTGAAGTACTGCGCGAAAGTCCAATTGCAAAATGAAACGGGGCAAACGTTAAAAGGAATACACGGATTTTATTATGCGGCCTCCGGTGAATTCGCCAGTAATTATTTTATTACCGACGATGCCGGCCAAGCATTGCTGGAAGTGGAAGCCGCAGACGCTGGCGACACACTGCAAGCCGACATCGCTGTTTTCGGCGGGACGCATTACTACGGCAACGCCACGCTGAGCAAAGACTGCAATTCGCCCCCCGTTCAAATCGTGGAAGCCAGCCTGCCCAGCCTATGTCAGGTTCGTGGACAATTGGCCTATCCGGACGGAACTCCGGCCACTCGCCATCTGGTGATCGCCGCACCGGTCAATTATGTGCTGGGTGATTATTTGGATTTTGCTGCCAGCGACTCCGCCGGAGAATATTGGGTAAATACAACTTGCGACAAGGACTACACACTATCGGTATTCTCTGAGGACGAAGAAGCCAGTTTATTAATTAATGTGAATGGTGCTGTTGGTGCGGACGAACAAGCGGACAACGGCACGATTGCTGAAGTCGGCACCCTGACAGTCACACCCATTCCCACCAATATCTACGCCTCCGTCTATTCGACTGTCGATAAAGCATTCCTGCTGTATTTTCTCGGCCATCGCGACAATTTCCCCTTGAGTTATAACCTCACGGTGCAAAACAATAATGGTCAACAACTTGGCACTTTTTCCGGCACCGTGCAGTTAGCAGCGGAATTCGAAGAGGAAGAACAATACCT
>DJFQ01000252.1:0-19020 GCA_002432095.1 Marinagarivorans sp. UBA5868
GTGCTTACATAAAAAAGGTAGTCGCTTACATAAAAAAAAGCCCCTGGGTCGTGACCCAAGGGCTTTTTGCAACTCGCCGGTCGATTAACGACGATTGCGGCGCTCGCGACGAATCGCAACCAATCCGCCGATCAAGGCCAGAGCCAGACCAGCNNTTAGCTGCGTCGATTTCTGGAACTGCGTGTGGTTTTTCAGGCTTTCCTGGTTTGCCAGGCTTTTCCGGTTTTTTGCACAAGAAAGGCATGAAGTGGCAGATCTTGTCTTTGATGCCGTAAGCGGGCGGGAAGTGTTTGCCGGTTGCAAAACTGGATGAAGATGCCAGTGCCAGAGTCGCAGCCAGGCCCATTCCCAAAAGTTGTTTTTTCATTATGGATTCTCCAAGGTCGGTTCGTGGCTACCGGCGCATGTCTGCCGGTTTGGTGTGCATNNCACGAAAAACTTCAGCTAATTCAAGTGGATGCAGATGTTTTTGCTGATCGGAGGAAGTCGCGATGTCAATTTTACCGACTAGATTTTTTGGTTTTAACGATGGCGCATTTTTATTTAGATTTGGCGTTAAAACTTGCTTGTGTGGGCTGAAGTAACAGCAGTCGCGCCATCGATCTCATGATGTGTGAAATCACGTAACAGTTCGAGGCATTCGCACCACAATTAATTGACGCTTTCTCTGGTTAGCGCTGTAAGAAATCCATATCTACCTGAGTGTCGGTTTTACGAACACCTTTTTAGCCGCCAGAAATATCGTTACTGCAAGCGTCCCGACGATGACCCCAACCAGAGCTGGAGCTATCAGCTGCAGTACAGAGCCTGCCGCACCGAGCGCCGCAACTTGATGACTCACCCAGTGTTCAAGTGGTGGCAGGCCATGCAGCACGATGCCACCTCCAACCAGAAACATAGCAACGGTGCCGAAAATGGAGAGCAGTTTCATCAGCACCGGCGCGCTAAACACCAGAGCAAGACCAAGTTGTTTCAGCGGCGCGTTGCGTTTGCTGAGGTTAAGACCAGCATCATCCAGCTTAACGATGCCGGCAACCAGACCGTAAACCCCCAGGGTCATTACCACTGCCAGTAATGAAAGTACGGCGATTTGCACACCCATGGTTTTTTCCGCCACTGTGCCGAGCGCTATGGCAATGATCTCCGCAGACAGAATAAAGTCCGTGCGAATCGCCCCTTTGATTTTGGTCTTTTCAAATGCCAGCAGATCTACCGTGGGATCCACTATCGCAGCGGTCAGTTCTTTATGTTCGGCATCTTTATGAGGAGAAAAATGTTGCAGGACTTTCTCCATACCTTCAAAGCACAGATAGGCACCGCCCAGCATTAACAAGGGCACCACCGCCCATGGCAAAAATGCGCTGATTAATAGTGCGGTGGGAACCAGGATCAACTTGTTGAGCATGGAACCCTTAAATACCGCCCAGACCACCGGCAGTTCACGATCAGCAGATACGCCGCTGACTTGTTCGGCATTCACCGCAAGGTCGTCACCCAATACGCCCGCAGTCTTTTTGGCCGCCACCTTGGTCATCACCGCGACGTCGTCCAGAAGTGTGGCTATGTCATCAATTAAAGCTAACAGGCTGGTGCCGGCCATGAGAAGAGTTCCTGGTATTAGTGGATGGTAGGGTCGCGGGATAAGGGTTCCGCGGTAGCCGTCTCGCGGAAGGGCTGTAATTCAATGCCGGCCAGTCGCCGTCCGTTGAGGGTGATCCACCCTTGGTATCGGCGGTCTCCCTGCGCGGAAAATTCAAACCGATATCGTCTTTGCCAGCACCAACCTTGGCGCTGATCGCGCATTGGTCGCAGGCGGCAAAGTACGGCACTCTGATCGAGAAATTGCAGGTTTTGATCGAGGAGGTGCTGCCGCGCCAAGGCAATCGCATGACGACTCAGGTTGGCGTGGTGCGCCCAGACAGCGATGAACGCTGCGACGAGCAGAAACACAAATAGCAGTGAAATCGACATATGGGTCCGATATTGGAGAATGCCGCGCAGTATACAATGTTCGGCAATGAAAAAAGTCGCGGGTAATGTGGCGGCTTGGTATAACGCCGGGTTGTATTGCGGGGCATTTATAAATAAAAAGCTAAAAATAAAAAAAGCCGGTCAACTTGGTTGGCCGGCCTGCTAAGTGGGGACTCGCAGCAAAAACTAAACTAAAGGGTTGCGACGGTGCTCGCTCAGACTTTTACCACTTCCTGCTTTTCATTTTGAATACGCAGATAAACCTCTTCGCGATGCACCGGTACATCTTTTGGCGCACTGACACCCACCCGAACTTGATTGCCTTTAATGCCGAGTATGGTCAGCTCGACATCGTCACCAATCATCAATTTTTCTCCGGTTTTTCTTGACAGTATCAACATAAATTACCTCTCCTTCATTGGGACTTTGTCTAAATTAAAAGTGGCGAGCACCCGTCACGGTATTCAAATCCACCCATCGCCAGAGATTTTCAATCGTCTCCGCAATTCTTTTTCTGTGACCTTCGCTAAGTGTGTTTGTTGCGAAGCACAGTTGCATCTGTTGCACAGCGTCTTCAATCTGCGCAAGTCCCTGGTGATCGCGATAATGATTAGAGCGAAACAGCAGCATAATCACGATCTCTGACAGGGATGCTAATTCCTGTAAATAACCGCACCCATAAACGGATGCTTGCATTTTTACATCCGCAATTTTATCCATCAAACGGTTGCGGCTTTCGAGTGTAAAAACAAAACAATTTGCAATGCTCTCATTGGTACTTTTTAGGCTCTCTTCGAGTTCGGATAGAGCATGCTTAATCACCATCTGTTGCTGTAATGATGTTTCGTTTGTAGCTGCAGATTTTCTGCAAAACGTCAAATCTGTACATTGTTCTGTGCAATACATTGCGCACCACTCCAGATTAATTGTCTTTCAGGTTCTGGAGTCACCTTTTTAGGCGCCGCCATCCTTTTCGCAGCCTTCGCAACAGTACAAGCAGGTACGCAATTTACCGCTGCTCAGATGATTCCGGCTCATCTTCCAGAGCGGGTCTTCGCTCTGTTGTTGTCTGGGTTGCATCGGATACTGCAGCATCAGTGCCAATTTTGAAACTTCTTTTAAATCAAATAGTTGTATGTTTTGTGTGGCGTGGGTGGAGACTTTTTTTGCTAGCCGATCAAGTCAGATCGGTAAATTCGCAAAAGTTGTCGCAGGGAGGGGGAATGACGATAGGAAATTGACGGCAGCCGTTAGCAAAAGTCCACCAACGGCACACCATTTTATTTTTCGTTTTCTCTGGAGCGGATCAGGCGTTTGTTCAATGCTTGTCGGGTAATGCCGAGCAAATTTGCTGCAACACCTTGGTTGCCGTCGGCTTTTTTCAGGGCAGCTTGCACTAATGCTTCTTCGGCCTCTTTAAGAGTCGGCAATTTCTCTTCAGGGCCAAACAAGGTCTGATGCTTGCTGATATTTACTGTTTCGGCTGCCCCGTCCAAGCCCATCGCGTTACGGAAACTCTGTAATCCTAAAGTGGCACCTTTTTGCCGCGCCACAGCATCAAACACCATGCCTTCTAGTTCCCGCACATTACCGGGGAAATCATAGATATTCAGCAGTTGATAAAGCGCCACAGGAATATTCGGAGGAGGAATTTGTAATTCCGCAGAAGCGCGCTCGCAGATGGTTTCCACAAGCGCGGGAATATCATCGATGCGCTCGCGCAGGGGCGGGATTTGCACATGATGCGGTTTTAGGCGGAAAAAAAGATCCTGACGAAAATCACCTTTTTCAATCGCCTTTTTTAAATCCACATTGGTTGCAACCACCACTCGTGCGTTGGATATGCGCGGTTGATCCTCGCCCAAAGGATAATATTCGCGTTCTTGTAATAGGCGGAGAAGCTTTACTTGCGATGGGATGGAAAGATCGCCAATCTCATCCAGAAACAGCGTGCCGTTTTGCGCCGACGCAATCAGCCCTTCACGTTTGCTTTCTGCGCCGGTAAAAGCCCCTTTTTTATGTCCGAATAAGGTGTCGGAAAATGTCGTGTCATCCAGCCCCGAAACAGTCACCGCGATAAACTCTCCGGTACGTCCCGATGCCAAATGTACCGCGCGGGCAAACAATTCTTTCCCGGTACCCGTTTCTCCAGTAATAAGCACCGGCTGCGAAGTTCGGCTGATCGCTTCGATGTAACAGAAGAGATCGTGCATAGCTTCGTTTTCACTGATGATGTGATTAAAAGCATCTGGCTTGCGCAAGCTGCGGGACAGCAGTCCACGGCGCAAATGGTCAATTTCATCGCGCAGGCTGCGGGTTTCCATTGCGCGGTTGATGGCGCTGATCAGGCGGGTCTTTTCCACTGGTTTAACTAGGTAGTCTGTCGCGCCCATGCGCATGCAGCGCACGGCTAATTCGATTTCATTGGCGGCCGTCATGATCATCACCGGTATTTCCGGGTGGCGTTCCGCAATTTGTTCGAGCAGCACTTCACCGCCAATGTGAGGCATATTTAAGTCGATGAGTGCGGCACCAACCGGGTGTTCGGCGAGGTAAGACATAACCTCCCGACTATCGTTGAGGGTGACGACATTGGCAATGCCTGCTGTGCGCAGAGCGAGTGCCGTACTGCGGAGAATCTGAGTTTCATCATCGACCAGCAATACGGGTAGAGCGTCGGTCATTTCTGTCACGGGATAAGCTCGCGTCGAGGCTGGAAGATCGGGTAACGCTGGCTCCGCATGCACGTATTGCATAAGGGCAGGATGTCCGTTCAACAGCGCGTTTTTTTGGTTTTTATGGAAACGCCGGGGTCATGTGTGGCCCCATAAGCGTGGACAGTATCGCTGGCATCAGCAAATAACACGCCACCCCCGGGGCACGCTGTCTGTTGCCACAATGTCGCGTTCTTCGTTCGAACGGTCGGCACACCGGGGTAGCAACTTTTGTCATCTGCTGTGTATTGGCAAACCGACAAGCTGCCGGAAAACGCAGCATTGCCGCGGTTACTTAACCTGTCATGTTTTGTCCCGGGTGCAAATTTTGTCGCAGGGGTGCGGACTAGTGTTTGGACTCCGAATCTGTTTTGGTTCGTGCTGGCAAAGTGATGCGCATAGTTGTGCCTGCGCCCGGTTGGGACAGTACTTCGAGTTGCCCGCCGTGTTCGCGAATCAGTCGAAACGAAATGGAAAGCCCCAGGCCCGTGCCGCCGCGTTCCTGTTTAGTGGTAAAAAATGGATCGAAGATATGGCGCAGGTTGTCGGCGGAAATACCGCAACCGTTGTCGATCACCTCGCAAATCACCTGCCCATGATCATGAGCGGTGCGCACCATCACTCGCGCGTTGTCGCCTTCGACGGCATCTAATGCGTTGGTGACTAAGTTGACAAGTACCTGCTCCAGTTGCTGGGAATCCCCCATCACCGCTGGCAGGTTTGCAGCCAAATCGTATTCCAGTTGGATGTTTCGTTTGTCCAAGGTGGAGCTGAGCAGCGTGCGGGTTTTGTCGATGACTTGGTTTAAATTTACCGGCAGCATTTCGGCGTTGTCGCGGGGGCGGGCAAAATTTTTCAGATCTTTGACAATTCGGTCGATGCGCCGGCTTGAGGCTTTAATGTCGGCCAACAATTCGGGAGTGGTGGTAATAATTTCGTCGATAGGCATGCCGTTGAACATCAGGTTCCGGGGCTCGTCGCCCAGGTAATCATCAAGCAAACCCAGTAGATCATGGGTGAAGCTTTCCAGCAGTTCCGCGTTCATCTGAATCAAGTGGTTGGGATTGTTAATTTCATGTGCAACCCCTGCGACCATGGTGCCGAGGGATGCCAATTTATCCGCGCGCAGCAGCTGTTTTTGTTGTTGTTCCGCGGTGCGCTCGGCGAGTTTTTGTTCGGTGATGTCCATGGAAATGCCGAACACCCGCTGTACATCCTTGCCGCCGGAATAAAACGGCGTAACGGTGCCGCGCATGTAGCGCAGTTCACCATCGGTGCGAATGATTCGGTAGTCGTGGGTCAACGCTTTTTCTTTGAGATTGCTAAAAATCTGGCGAATACGGTCGCGATCATCGGGATGAACCTGTCGGTAGAAGTCCGGTAAGGTCGGTTGAAACGATTGGGGAGGGTGGCCGAAGAGGCGGAAAAACTCGTCGCTGCAACTGAGAGTTTGGTTCTGCTGGTCGAGTATCCAGTGCCCCAAATGAGCAATCGCCTGGGCTTCCGCCATACGTGCTTCACTTTCGATTAACGCTTGCTGGCTGAGCTTGCGATCTTCCTCTGCGCGCCGCCGGTCGGTAATGTCCATGATGATGCCGAAGGTAGCCGTTACCTGCTGGTTGACGATGTTTTTGCGGGCAATTGCCTGCACGTAGCGTTCTTCGCCATTGGGCCAAACAATTCGGTGCTCCGCCCCCACCGCTTCGGTTTTCGGATCTGATAAGGCTTTGATGACATATGCCTTGTCCTGCGGGTGAATACGCTCAATCAGTTTTGGCCAGGCCGGCGGCTGTTGTAGTGGGTCGAAACCATAGATGCGGGCGAACTCATCGCTGACTTGCAGCGCTTCGGTTTCCGTGCTGTAAACCCAGTGTCCCATGTGCGCCAACGCTTGAGCTTCCGCCAGGCGCGCCTGGCTCAGGCTCAGTTGTTGCTCGCGTTGCTCCAGCTGTCTTTGCGCCGCTACCCGCTGGGTGATTTCGATGGCAATCCCCCAGATGGTTTTAACATGCCCATCGGAGACCAGACAGGTAAGGCTATTGGAAAAGAAACGGTCGGTGCCGTTGGCATCCGTGAAGTGAGTGATGTGATCCTTAACTCGATAGTGATGCTCCACCAGTTCTCGCCACAGGGTTTCGCGAAGAAAAGGTAGACTGTGCCACTCCGCCCCAATCACATCGTGCCGACTTTTGCGTAGGGTAAGTTCTGCCGCGGCCTCATTGACCTCCGCCAGAATGGCGTAGCGGGTGAGTTCTTTGATTTGCGTGTTGATAGAAGAGGTGACAGAAATGGATTTCTGCATTTCGCAGCGCCAAATCGCCTCAGGATTATTTTCCACCAGAGCGTAATAACGACTTTTTTCGTCGCGAATTTCCCGGTCGTAAATATTCAGCTTGGCGCGCAGGTGGTTAACGGCGAGCGCCAACTCATCCAATTCGTCGCGGTTGTGAGAAGACCGTTCAAGTTGCAGCGGAGCAGCATCGGAAGCGTAAGGTGTCTGCTCCAGATATTTCGCCACTCGGCGTACATGGCGGGTCACCAGACGGTCGAAGAAAAACCCCAGCAGAAATGCCACCAGCAGCGTTCGCACGGTGTTGACAGCGAGAATCAGCCCTGCGAGGCGCATTAACTTTTCGTAAATAGGTCCTAGAGGCGCATAGACGCGCAGTTCGCCCAGGTGTTGAGCGCGCTCACCGTCCTGGTAGATAACGGGAAAAGTACGGACCATTGCGGGTGCGCCCTCTGCCAGCGGGGTTCCCTCGCTGAAGTCACGGTCTTCGCTGGTGAGATGGGCGTAGGCAATTTTGGGTAGCGAGACCATGCCGCCTAGTGTCAACCGGGTCTGCTTGTCGTCGAGGGCCCATAGGGAGGCGCGCAACAGTGGCAACCCGCCGCTTTCGACAATGGCAACCTGTTCCTCAATTTCGTCAAGCTCCGCCTGGTAGTCCAGGTAGATCTGAATCGACGAGGTGATGAGCGCTGTGAGTGCCCCCAGCACAAACAGCCCGAGAATCAGCTTCAACCGCAGCGAAAGACGCTTCATTGAGCTGCGTCGCGAATCGTGTTGGCAGATTGTTGCACTCGATGTTGGAGTTGCTTCCAGTAGCGCTCCTCTTCACCTTCCGCGGCGTGCCATTTGATCATCAGTTCGCGGTAATCCTGGCGGTCGATAAGCCGGGTGATCGCGGTATTAATTGCGGCAATGCGTTCCTTTCCCCAGTCGTTTTTGCTGCAACCCACCGCACCCCACACACCTTCATCGCGATTTTCGTGCAACGGAATGAACTGGAAATGATCGCGGTAGGATTCCTGGTGATCGTAATAACGAAACACGAAAGGGTAGTCGATCAGATAATCCACGCGGCCGACTTTCAGCATGTCGAACAATCCTTCCAGGCCGTCCGCATCACTGCGATCATAAATTTCGAGCTTGTCTTTGTGAGCATTCAGCAGAGGGTCGATTTTCGGGCCAAAGGTGCGGTTGCTCATAAGGCCAAAGCGGATCTCCGGTTCCTGAAAAAAATAACTGAGTGAGTACGCAGGGAAGTGCTCGGTATGTCGGGTTTTAATTCCCTGCACACGTGAATTATTGCGTGTGGCGATGATGCCGTGTGGGCGGTAGAACACATTAGGAATCGACAAAATGTAGTGAGCGTCGGGCTTCAGCGGTTGGTGAATCATGGTCGCAAAACAATAATTGGCACCTTGTTTCCAGAATTGATTCAGCCGCCGCAGGGGCATCTGCCGAGTGATGTGCTGGAAGCCCGGTAACTCCTCTTCCAGCATCCGCTGCATCGGGTCGCCAAATCCCTGACCCCTGTTAGGTCCTTCAGTGATAAAAAACGGGGGGGCATTGTTTTGCGCCCAGATCAGCTCACGCTGCGGGGTCTCCAGCGCATGAGCGGAACAATAGATAAAGAACAGGAGCGAGACCAGGGTCTTTAGGCGGTACATTGCGGCATCCGGTTGCAAAGGCGACGAAAGGGTAGCACAAGCGAGACGTTTCCGACCCGCAGCCCTTCGACTACACCCCCCTAGGTCATGCTGCTATAATGCCGCCCGCGCAAAAACCGGGTCCGCCCGCAATCCTCTTATTCCTCGCCAACGCCTTGCAACCAATAGGTATCCAAATGTCGATAGAGAAACCCACCATCATTTATACCGAAACTGATGAAGCCCCTGCCCTGGCAACTTACTCCTTATTGCCAATCATTCAGGCGTTCGCCGCCGCTGGGGACATTAATGTGGTGACCAAGGATATATCTCTGTCCGGCCGTATCCTCGCCAACTTTTCCGATTATTTAAAGCCCGACCAACGTGAGGAAGATGCATTGACATTGTTGGGCGAACTGGCGACCAAGCCTGAAGCCAACATCATTAAATTGCCCAATATCAGTGCATCCATTCCCCAGTTGAAAGCGGCGATCAAGGAGTTGCAGGGCAAAGGTTACGCCCTGCCGGACTATCCGGAAGAACCAAAAACCGAGCAGGAAAAAGACGCTAAAGCGCGTTACGACAAAATTAAAGGCAGTGCGGTAAATCCGGTATTGCGCGAGGGTAATTCCGATCGTCGCGCCCCACTTTCGGTTAAACAATATGCACGGAAAAATCCGCATTCCATGGGTAAATGGTCTGCGGATTCCAAATCGCACGTGGCGTCTATGGAGCAGGGTGATTTTTATGGCAGCGAAAAATCCGTAACCATCCAGGCCCCAACCAAGATCAAGATTGAGCATATCGGAAAAGACGGCAAGACCACTGAACTGAAAAAATCGTTTGGATTGCAAGCGGGTGAAATCATCGACTCATCTGTCATGAGCAAAAATGCCCTCTGCGATTATCTCAACCGCGAAATACAGGATGCGAAAAATCAAGGTGTACTGCTGTCGCTGCATTTAAAAGCAACCATGATGAAAGTGTCTGATCCGATTATTTTTGGTCACGCAGTAAAAGTTTTTTATAAGCCAGTGTTTGATAAACATTCGGCGCTGCTGACAGAGCTGGGTGTCGATGTAAACAACGGCGTCGGCGATCTTTACGCAAAAATTCAAAGTCTCCCGCAGGACCAGCGCGCAGCGCTTGAAGCGGATATCAACGCTTGTTATCAGCAGCGCCCGGATCTCGCCATGGTGAATTCGGATAAAGGCATCACCAATTTGCACGTGCCCAGCGATGTGATTATCGACGCTTCCATGCCAGCCGCCATTCGCTCCTCCGGTCAGATGTGGGGTGCGGATGGCAAACTGCACGATACCAAAGCGCTGATTCCCGATCGCTGCTACGCCGGCGTGTATCAGGAGACCATCGATTTCTGTAAGAAAAATGGCGCATTTGATCCGCGCACTATGGGTAGTGTGCCTAACGTGGGGCTGATGGCGCAGAAGGCAGAGGAATACGGCTCGCATGACAAAACTTTCGAAATTGCCGCCGACGGCGTGGTGAAAGTGGTGGATGAAACCGGCAAGGTTTTGCTCCAGCACGACGTGGAGAAAGGCGATATCTGGCGCATGTGTCAAGTAAAGGACGCGCCGGTTCAGGACTGGGTAAAGCTTGCCGTCACCCGTGCGCGTTTGAGCAATACGCCGGCCGTATTCTGGCTCGACAAAAATCGCGCTCACGATCGTGAATTAATCGTCAAGGTCGAGCGATACCTGAAGGATCACGATACTGGCGGCCTGGATCTGCGTATTTTATCGCCGGTGGAAGCAACNNACCAGTGCAAAAATGCTGTCCATCGTGCCGTTGATGAACGGCGGCGGACTTTTTGAAACCGGCGCCGGCGGTTCTGCCCCCAAACACGTCGAGCAATTTGTCGAAGAAAATTATCTGCGTTGGGATTCTCTTGGTGAATTTCTGGCGCTGGCCGCGTCGTTCGAGCACCTGAGTCAAGTTACCGGAAATAAAAAAGCACAAGTGTTGGCGAGCACCCTCGACACAGCCACTGCTAAATTTCTGGACAATGACAAATCACCTTCGCGCAAAGTCGGTGGTATCGACAACCGCGGCAGCCATTTTTATTTGGCGATGTATTGGGCGCAGGCGCTGGCGGAGCAAAATGATGACGCTGAATTAAAATCCCGCTTCCGCAAAACGGCAGATGCCATGACCGGCCAGGAGCAAACAATCGTGAGCGAACTGAATGATGTGCAGGGCAAGCCGGTGTCGATTGGCGGTTACTATCGGCCCAATGTGGAACTCACAGAGAGAGCCATGCGCCCGAGCGCTGCTTTGAACAGCATCATAGCGGCGGTGTAACCTAATGCCGACAGCTGGAATCACTGGCTGTCGGTTTTCCTGCATTTGAAATTCCTTCTTCCTTTTCTAATACTGTCGATCTTCCTGTGGATGTAGGACCAGCGACCTGGTTGGACGATCAGCCCCATCTTGTTCGTCAAACATACTCTCCCCAGTTGGGGTCAACATTTCCATGAAGGTTTGTTTTTTGCTAAGGAATAACACGATGGGTTGTTTCTTCGGGCCGCTATACTGAACGTCACACTCACGATAAAAAATCCGCAGCTGTTTGAATGCGAGTGATTCCCCGCTTATGAAACGAAAAGAAGTTCTCGACCGAATTTTCAAAGAAGTGGAAACCGTAGTATTAAGCCGGCAACACCCGGTTACCGGGTTGCTACCGGCGAGCACCAGTATCAATACTCACGGCGATTATCGCGATGCTTGGGTGCGGGACAACGTGTATTCCATTCTTTGCGTTTGGACTCTCAGCTTGGCATATCGCCATTTTGATAATCCAGAACGCTGCGACCAGTTGGAGCAGGCGACGATCAAATTGATGCGCGGCTTGTTGACCAGCATGATGCGCCAAGCTGCCAAAGTGGAGGCGTTTAAGCAGACCCTGGATAAAAAACACGCGCTGCATGCGAAGTACGACACCACCACTGGTCTTGAGGTGGTGGCCGACGACGCATGGGGCCATTTGCAGATCGACGCAACCTCAATTTATTTACTGATGCTTGCGCAGATGACAGCCTCGGGGCTGCGTATCGTAAGCACATTCGATGAGGTGGATTTTGTCCAGAATCTGGTTTATTACATCGCCAGTGCTTACCGCACGCCGGATTTCGGTATTTGGGAGCGCGGCAACAAAATCAATAATGGCAAAACCGAAATTAACGCCAGCTCGGTGGGCATGGCCAAGGCGGCGTTACAAGCGCTGGACGGTTTTAATTTGTTTGGCAAAGATGCGTCACCGCGCGCAGTGGTGCATTCGGTGGCAGATGCAATTTCCCTGGCGCGCCATACCCTCGCCGCGCTGCTGCCACGAGAGTCGCTGTCCAAGGAAACCGACAGCGCGTTGCTCAGCATCATCGGTTTTCCCGCCTTCGCGGTGGGTGACAAAACCCTGGTGACCAAAACTCGCGACAATATCCTCGCGAAATTAGGCGGTAATTACGGCTGCAAGCGCTTTCTCTGGGATGGGCATCAAACACTTCTCGAAGAGAGTTCGCGACTGTATTACGAGCATTCCGAATTGGCGAATTTCGAGCATATCGAATCGGAATGGCCGCTGTTTTTTACCTATCTCTACATTCATGCGTTGTTCGATGGCAACGAAACAACGGCGCGGCACTACCGCAGCAAAATCGAATCCCTGATGGTGGAAGTCGACGGCAAACAGCTCATCCCCGAGTTGTATTACGTTCCCCGCGAACATATCGAACTGGAAAAACAGAAACCGCGCTCGCAATCGCGTTTGCCGAATGAAAATGTGCCGCTGGTTTGGGCGCAGAGTTTGTTCTATGTGGGCTTGCTATTGGACGAGGGCTTGGTGTCCCGCGACGATGTGGACCCGTTGCGAATGCGGCGGCGTTCGCGCCAGTTCACCAAAACGCAAATCGCGTTGGTGGTGTTGGCGGAAAACGACCGAGTGAAGGCGCAGCTGGCGCAATTTGGCGTGATCGCGGAAACCCTACAGGATATTCGTCCGATCAACGTTATCACCGCCTCCAGCCTGGTCGAAACCTATCGCCACGTAGGTGCCAATCGCGTGCTTAATCTCACCGGGCGTCCGCAGCGCCGGTTGCAGAGTCTGGCGACTTCTCAATCCTACGAAGTTAACGGCAAGCCCTGTTTGTGTTTGTCGTGGATTCAAAACGAGTACAGCGATTATCGGGTTTACGACGCGCAATTGGTGGCACAAAACATTGAGCGGGAACTCAACCATATCGCCACTCACTGGATGAATCAGGAAATTGCGGTGTTCACCTGGATGGTGGATGAACATTTCTGCAATACCCATAACGCGGACGTGTTATTTCGTACATTGCGGGATTTGCAATTGCGCACCCAGTCGGAGCAGGTCGGTTATGCGTCGGCCAAATTGGCGATTCGCGCCTCCCGGGTGAACCGTCTGACCGTGCCGGAGTTCAGTCTTGTCACGGTCACCAAGAACAGCTCACTCAACCCGGTGGGTCAGCTCTTTACGGACCGGACACAATTGGATTCCCGTGCGCAAATGCTGCTTGAGTGTCTCGATATCGAATCCGAATTGACCTGCTACCGCACGCTCGATGTTTTTCTCAATCAGTATTCCCTGAACACTTCGCTGGACGGTGGCGCTCAGGCAGTGACGGTTGCCGACTTGGTGCGACATATTTATTACCAGGCACAGACCAAGTGTTATTGGCTGCTATCGCGATTTTGTTATGCCTGCCTCGGCCAGTTTCCGCTGGACCTCACCGATGGCCTGACTATGCTGGTGGCGCGACATATGGCGGTGGTGCTCGGCAAAGGCAAAATCAATTCTGTTGTCATTGACGCGCCTATGGCGTATCAGGATTTGGTGGATACCCTCAATAAGTTGTATTTCAATCCGCTTGAGCGCGCCTTGGCACAAGAGTTTCTTGCAGTGCTTGGCACCATCATGCGAGTGGAGCAGCGCTTGTTCGATGGCTTGCGCTCGGTGATGGTGCAGAATCTGATGATGCTGTGCGCTGAAGCGTCGGACGAAACCACTGAGATGGATATTCTGATGACCGCAGGTGCCATATCGCCTGCGCGGATTCAGGCGAAAGTGCGGGATATTCTCGATCAGCAGCACCGTGAGTACACCCGCGGCCTAAGCGCTGGTTTTCTCGGCCGGGAAGGAGAGGGCGGCGCGCGCAATCTGGCGGCGGTGGATACGGACTGGTTCGAATGGCGTGTGGCCCGCGGCTCCATCACCCGCTTGGATGACGCACTGCTGAATGACTTATGGCAGAGTCTGCACTCGGCTCAAACCCTGGTCTTCGGTGATCGCGGCAGCCAGGAATACATTCTCGATTGCGAGCGGGTACGCAGCTCCATGACCCCTGGGGAAGTGAGCTTCGGCAATCATATTGATCAGCTCACTCAGCACCTTCATCCCACGTACTACAAAAGTGCGGTGTTTGAGGCGCTCTACACCTTCACGCTATTTTGCCGGGAACAGCCGTCGGCGCGTTTCAGTACACCGGTAGTGTTTTCGCAGTTACTGGAGCGGGCGGCAAAAAGTTTTATCTGGGATTCTGGAGCAGCAGAATTGGGCAAGCGCGATTTGGATGTGTTGCTGGAGCAGGCGCCCCAGGTATTGCACAAATATGTAAGCCAGGTTTTCGAGGATATTGCTGACGATTTCTAAGGCCGGCAGTCAAGCCGGCACGCTCATCTCTTCCAGCAGGCGTTTCACCGCGCGATTCCAACCCGCCGGTCCTGGTTCGTCAGTCACCGCACAATGCTGGCTGGGGTTTGTGGGGCGGTACTTCAGTGGTATGGCGTGGGGCGAGCGCACCACCACAGCGAAATCAGCGCTCTGGAGCATGGGCAGATCATTACTGGTGTCGCCGATGGCGGCAACCACCGGTTTGCTGCCCAGCAGTTTCTGATACAGACTAACCAGCCAGCGCATCGCCTGGCCTTTATCACAGGGGCTGCCAATCTGAATCGAATGGCTGCCACGGCTCAATTTCAATCCTTGTGTCTCTATATCTTTGGCGAATGCGTCAAAACTTTTGGCGTCGTCGAGCCAGTAGAGAATTTCGGTATGCCGGCGCTTTTTCGCCAGCTGCGCCATTTGGAATGGCAAGTTGGTGTAGTCGGCAATTTGCAGTTCGGACATATCGCCAAAGCCGCGAAATTGGTAGTGCTTGGTCTGTCGCAATGATTGCAAAATAGCGCGGACATTGGCGTAAGGCTGAGCGACGCGACAAATCCAAAAGCCATCCTGCTCATCGGTGTTGGGCGCGCTAGGGCGGCGGAACTGGGTTTGTGGCAATGCTACGCCTGCGCCGTTTTCGAAAATGATGGGTCCGCGGAGATTCATTTGTTGTTGCAACTGAACACATTCTTCAAAGGTTCTGCTGCAGCTGGGAATGATCGGGATGCCGCGACTTTGCGCCAATTGAAGTGCCGCCTCGGCGGGTTTCCAATCGGCACTGTCCTGATCCAAAAGAGTGCCGTCGAGATCGGTGAAAATCAGAATGGAGCGTGTTTTGTTCATCGATTCACTTTGCTCTATAGTTGTGCGCCGCAGCCAGTTGCGAACTGCGCCGTGGTTAGTCCCCATGACCCGAAGCGGGTCATTTTGTTATGTGGGGTTGCGTCCAGAGAAAGCGATAACGATTGCCGGAAGCTACCCTGGAAGGCCCCGTGCATATTGAATGCCGGGTTCGCAGCGGATGTGGTTTCCGAAGTCGGAGTCCACGAAGGGCTAGCCTTCAAAGGTCCGCGGCGACGACAAGGCGGGACATTATTCCTGAAACACTGAAGAAATGTTTGTCTTTTTTACACTGCAATCCCGGCGATACTTATGGTAATACGCGCGCGGGGGCGGATCGCGAATTGGCTTAAAAGGGGAAAACCATGCGTTACGGGTTAGGTATTCTGCTCGCTTTTGTTTGTGTTATGGTCGGCGCTTGTGCGCATTTGGGAGCGGGGCTCGAGTCGCCCAAAGTGCGGGTGGATTCCCTTCAGCTCCTGGAGTCGAGGGGATTAAGTCAGCGATTCATGGTGGGACTTCGGGTGATCAACCCCAATGATCGCGCGCTTCCGGTAAAAGGTTTGAGCTATACCCTCGCTCTTAACGGAATCGATCTTCTAGAAGGCGTTACCGGTAAAGTCCCGACGCTGGAGCCTTTTAGTGAGACCTTGGTAGAAGTAGAAGCGTCGACAGATCTGGTTGCCGCGCTGCGTTTGCTGAATAATCTGACCCGGTCGGACGCGGCGCAGAATATTGCCTATGCGTTGACGGCCAAGGTTAATGTGCAAGGATGGCCTGGCAGGCTAACGGTAAAGGAAACGGGCGAAGTCCCACTGTTTGGCGCCGATACACCTTATCGTTGAGTTTCCCGCTGTCTCGGCGGCGGGCGTAAGAATAATAATGAATCAGACAGTGCCGACCAGCCGTCGCGCCTGTCCGCTCAACTCGTTCGAGGCATGCATGCGTCTTGTTAAATGGCTGATTGGTATCGTCATTACTTTGGGTATTGTGCTGGCGGCGGTGCCGCTGGCGAGCAAGTGGTATCTCGTGAAATGGCTGAAAAGCCAGGGGTATCAAGCTGAGATCAAAAAGCTTGGAATGGATTTTATTTTCGGCGAACTCAGCTTGCAGGGGGCAACGGTCGTCAGCCCGCGAGGGGAGCATCTGGCCGTGTTCAGTATGCGAGCGGACTTTGATCTCTGGGCTCTGCTGCGCGATGGACGTATGGTGTTGGATCGCCTCGAAGCAGATAGCACCCGCATCGACGTGGATTGGTCTGCTGAGGGGCTGAGTGTCGGTGGCTTTGCACTCGACCCCGCGCTCAATAGTTTCAGTGAGCGGTTTCCCATGGAGATTCGCACCGCCCGGTTGATCAACACCGATATTTGTCGTGCGGCAGAACAGTGTCTACGTATGGAAAGCATCAGCGTATCCCGCGCAAAATGGCTGCATGCCGGCGGTGGCTGGGAGTTTGTACATAGCGCGCCGGTTATTGTGGAGAAGGTGTTTTTGCGCGATCAGAGCCGCAATACCACTTTGTTTTACGGCGCGCACATGAACATCAGTGTCGGGGCCTATAGCAAAGCGTCCATGGACGTCGAAGAGTTTGTCCTCAGCAACTTTCAGTTTGTCGAGAACAGCCTTGGCGTCGCCGGCATAGATTCCCCCTACCAGACCCAACTGGGAGAGGCGAAAATCGCTTCAATGAAGTGGCGTGGATCCGAGCAGCCGGAGTTAACACTCGGTGCCATGGATATCACCAGCCTGCGCCAGTCGTTGCATCGCACCAGCGATGGCACTTTCATGATCCCATCTCAGCTGAGCTTCCTGGTGGACTTATCGCGCAACAATGATCTGCACTTTATTTTGGAAAAGCTGGAATTGCGGGATGGCGCTGTTTCTTGGGTGGATCAAGCGGTAACACCACCGGCCATGTTGAATCTGTCGGCGTTGAGTGTGCAGTTGGGGCGGATCGACAGTGCCATTCCAGACAGTCCCACCTCATTGGTGGTCGCGGGCAAGGTGGGGCAAGACGGCAAAATTGGCTTCGAGGGTGACATTTACCCTCATAGTCTCGATCCCAAATTTACTCTCAGCGGTTTTATTCAGGGGGTTGATCTGGCCAAACTCGCCGGTTACAGCCGTCAGTTGCTCAACCAGGGAATTGATCAGGGCACGGTGGACGTTTCCGTCAGCGCCGTTGCGCGCAATGGACAGCTGGAGGCGGATACGCGTTGGGATTTGGCAAATTTGCGTATTGATGCCACCCGTGGCAACAGCGCCGATATGCCATTGGAGCTGTCCTACGACCTACTCAAAGACCACAACAATAGCGTTTCCCTGGAGCTGCCGGTGCGTGGAGAGTTCGGCAGCGAACAGCTGAAACCCCAGTACATATTCGCCCGACAAATGCGCCGCGTCATGAGTAATATGGCGCGCCGTCAAGTAAATCCCTCGGGCGCGGTAGCCGCCCCGGCGCGGGCCACGCCCACCGGGAAAATGGCGTTCCGCCCGCTGGAATATACGTCCAATGGTCGCTATCCGGCTGATGCCGATGCCGAACGCCTGCAGGAAATGGCCGCCATGTTGCGGGAGAAGCCGCACCTGCGTATGGTGTTTTGCCCGGTGAGTACCGGCGGGGAATGGGCGGAGCTGTTCAATGACGGCGAGCGCCCCACGCCAGCGACCGAGTTGCTGCCGGAACATAAAGAAATGTTGTTGGAATTGGCGAATGCTCGCGGGCAGGTAATCCGCAGTCGCCTGATTGATGCCGGCGCCGCTTCCGACCAGATTGTGATCTGCAATCCCAGCGTCGACATGACGCAATTCGGGCTGTCTTTTGTGTCGATTTCCTTATAATCGCCAACGTCTTCCGCCCGGCTGAGGCCGGGTTTTTTGTCTCTCTGGAAACCTGCTGTCACCATGACCGATTTGCTTGATCCCGGCGCCGAAGAGCGCATTCCCCTGAAACAATTCACCGAAAAAGCGTATCTGGATTACTCCATGTACGTCATTCTCGACCGCGCCCTACCTCACGTGGGGGACGGCTTGAAGCCGGTCCAGCGGCGTATCGTTTACGCCATGAGCGAGCTGGGCTTGAAGTCTGCGGCTAAATACAAAAAGTCCGCGCGTACCGTGGGCGATGTTATCGGTAAGTTCCACCCTCACGGTGATTCAGCGGCGTACGAAGCCATGGTGCTTATGGCGCAGCCGTTTTCTTTCCGTTATCCGCTGGTGGACGGCCAGGGCAACTGGGGTTCCCAGGATGATCCTAAATCCTTTGCCGCTATGCGCTACACCGAGGCCAAGCTCACCCGTTTCGCCGAGGTGTTGTTAAACGAACTCGGTCAAGGCACCGTGGCGTGGCAGCCTAATTTCGATGGAACGCTAGATGAGCCGAAAGTGCTGCCGGCGAGAGTGCCCACGGTATTGTTGAACGGCACCACCGGGATTGCCGTGGGCATGGCGACGGACATACCACCGCATAACCTGCGCGAGGTGGTGGCCGCTACGGTACATCTATTGGAAAACCCAAAGACAACATCGGCGGAGCTGTGCGAGTTTGTGCTCGGACCGGATATGCCCACCGATGCGGAAATCATCACACCGCGGGCGGATCTGGTACGCATGTATGAAACCGGGCGCGGCAGTGTGAAGATGCGCGCCAGGTGGATTACGGAGGAGGGGGATGTAGTGATCACTGCGTTGCCTCACCAAGTCAGCGGCAACAAGATATTGGAGCAAATCGCCGCGCAGATGCAGGCGAAAAAGTTGCCGATGGTAGCGGACCTTCGCGATGAGTCTGATCACGAAAATCCGACGCGTCTGGTTATAGTGCCGCGCTCCAATCGAATCGATCTTGAAGCATTGATGAATCAC
>DJFQ01000252.1:19103-22961 GCA_002432095.1 Marinagarivorans sp. UBA5868
TACCTCAATCTGGATGAAGTGATTCATATCATCCGCACCGCAGAGCACCCCAAAGAAGAGCTGATGCAGCGCTTTGACCTGTCGGAAGAGCAGGCTAATTACATTCTCGATACCCGCTTGCGCCAGTTGGCGCGTCTTGAAGAAATGAAAATCCGCGGCGAGCAGGACGAGCTCACTAAAGAGAAGACCGACCTGGAGGCTACTCTCGCATCGGAGCGCCGTATGAAGACCCTGGTACGTAAAGAGCTGGAAGCCACGGCCAAAGAATTTGGTGACGATCGGCGCAGCCCGTTGGTGGAGCGTGCCGAGGCTCAAGCATTTAGCGAAACCGAGTTGTTGCCCAGCGAGCCGGTGACGGTGGTGTTATCGGAAAAAGGTTGGATTCGCTCCGCCAAAGGGCACGAGATAGATCCGGCAGCTCTGAGCTATAAGGCCGGCGATAAATTTGCCCTCCTTGCTCGGGGCAAAAGTCAGCAAACGGCGCTGCTGCTGGATTCCACGGGGCGCAGCTATGGGATTCCCGCGCACTCTCTGCCATCTGCTCGCGGCCAGGGTGAGCCGGTGACCAGTCGACTCAATCCTCCTAGCGGCGCTACTTTTGCCGGCCTGCTGATGGGTGACGATACACAGCAAGTGTTACTGGCGACCGACGCGGGTTACGGGTTTATTGCAACTTTAGGCGATATGCAGAGCAAGAACCGGGCAGGCAAGGCGCTTTTGAACGTACCGGAGGGTGGCCGTGTTTTGTCGCCTGGCCTGATTCGGGACGCGGGCAATACGCAGCTGGTTGCGGTAACCAATGATGGACGCATGTTGGTCTTCCCGGTCACCGAATTGCCGGTGTTAGCCAAGGGTAAAGGCAATAAGATCATCGGCATTCAATCCAGCCGCCTACAAACTCGGGAAGAGTACATGATCGCCGTGGTGCCTATGGGCACCGGTCAAACGGTTAAAATCTGGGCCGGGAAGCGATTTTTACAAATGCGCCTCAAAGATATGGAGCATTACTTAGGAGAGCGCGGTCGGCGCGGCCACAAACTGCCTCGTGGTTTCCAAAAAGTTGATGCAGTCGAAGTTCTCGATTAAGCGGCCAGACCAATTCAGATCGACCTGTTAGAGCGGTTGGTTGTGTAAAAAAATCTGACGCTTTTTTAAGTTTTATCCTCGCTTATGTCTTCGCGCCGGCGTAAACTACGCCGGTTTCTAAGTGTCCGCTAACGCTGCCCGGCAAGCGAGACGCCTTATAGAGAGTGACCTCTCTTCTGTTCTGATTCTGTTTTTCCGTACTCGGATTTTTTTACACTTTTAGAGGTGATGCCATGTTCCGTAAACACGGCCGCACATCGATTCGCTGCCCCATGCAACTGCGCCATCAACGCCTTGGTTTTCTTGAGGTTGTCACTAAAGACATCAGCGCCTCGGGAATTTTTATCGGGGTGCAGCCGCAGCTCGACCAATCGATGCTCAATCAGTTGCGTTTGGGGGATATGTTGGAAGCGCAAATAGAAAGCCCGGACAATGAGTCCGAGCGGGTGCGCCTGCAGGTTGCCCGTCTCGATAAAAGCGGGTTCGCTTTAATGTTTATCTAGGGGCTGCGTA
The DNA here is from genome assembly GCA_002432095.1 of Marinagarivorans sp. UBA5868. Classification (GTDB taxonomy): domain Bacteria; phylum Pseudomonadota; class Gammaproteobacteria; order Pseudomonadales; family Cellvibrionaceae; genus UBA5868. The sequence continues at coordinate 20,703 of DJFQ01000252.1, forward strand.
GGAAGAGCTGTCTGCGAAAGCTCTTTTGCCGTCGGCTCATCAATGGATTCCGGCGGGGGTTCTTCCAAGCCATTGCTGCGAATAAGAGTGCGCAGCTCATCCACATAAGGCGCGCCGCGCTCCGAATAGCTCAGCAGTTTTCCCACCAGTTCGTAACCGCTAAGGGGTTTCCCTTGCGCCGTTTTTTCCTGACGTAACAATCTCAGACTGTGATAAGCGGAATGGGTATTGATGTTGTGAAAATAAGCGGTGAGCGACTCCTGAATCGAAGCAAAACGTGTCACCTCGTGCACCGCACCTTCCCGGCGACGTTTGGGCACGATGCCGCAGCCCGCTTTGAAGCACCACTGACCAAAATAATTATGACCCTGGCGGGCAAAGCGCGAGGTACCCCAAGCTGACTCTGCCGCGGCTTGCGCCAGTACCATGGCAACGGGAATGACATTGATGCGGCGATCGAGCCGATCCAGCGTCAGCTCAAGTGGGCCTTCTTCTACGCCATATACCTGCGACCACTCCGCTAATTGATCCCGGTCCCGGCCGGTCAACTTGCCGTTATTCGCTCTCTGCGTAATGGTGGCCAACTGCTTGCGCAGCTTAAGCATTCGCCGATTTTCCTGTTCCACTAAGGGTGTAAGAAAGGCAAAAAACGCTTCTTTACGCGCGGCTGTGTCGCGGATTGCTTTGAAGTCGGGTGGGGTGACAACAATGGTCTCGTCGTCGGCAGACTCATTCTCATCCTGCGCCGGCCAGGGGTAATGCATTAACCAGATGCACATACCCAGCAATCCGACACAGTAAATGGCCAAGCTATAGGCGATGGCACGTTTGAACATAAAACTATCCGTTCGTTAGAGCTTAAGAGATGCTCGCAACGCCTGGAGTTTTTCCTGATTGCGCGCCTTGTCTAAAGGCTCGGCGGGCTTTTCCGGAAGAGCGGGAGGGTTTGGATTGTCGAGCTGTGCACCATTACGCACGGAGAGACAGATCTCTTCGTAAATCTCCCGAAATATCGGATAGGCCACCGCTTCGGAATTTGTCTGCAGAAAATACCAGTCGCTGCGTTTGCCTGCATGGTACACCGCGGGATGAGACCAGGAATAGGCGGCTTTTGGTGAAGTTGCGCGACAGGCCTCCAAATAAGCGCTGTGAGCATCCGGGAGATCCGGGTTGCTGCTGGCGCGTTCGCAGTGGTAGATCATGGTGCGCAAAGTTGGCAGATACTCGCTGGTTTCAATAACAGATTTTGCCGCGGCCAGAAGCGTCCGGGCGTCGAACTGCCCCAACATTTCCAGCCAGAGACGCTTCACCTCATTTAATTCGGCGGCATTGCCAAACGCCTTGAGGTATTGGTTGTGGTAGTTCAAACGAAACAGGGTGAAAACCTGATTGATTGCGTCAATCATGGCCACTCGTTTGGCCTGGGCCGCTGAATGGCGGTCCGCGGGAGCGGCTGGGTCAGAGGGCCCAGCTGCGGTCGGTAAGTTGTTCGGCAAGGCTCAGTTCTCGCGTCGATTTGGTTTGCGGGTCTTCTTGGGCATGGCGTTTTGCCCAACGCTGTTTCACATACTGTAAAAAGCGGGTATTCCAGGAGGCGTGTACCTGGTTGCTGTCGCGCCAGTAAATCACAAATTCCGGCAGTAGGCTCTGGGCAAATGGAATATCGATATTCGCCAGACGCAACACCTCATATACATCTTGCGACGGCACCCAATTGGGCGAAATGCGCCGCGGTGTGGGGTCGTGCTCCAGTGCTGCTTTGTACCTTAGCCACTGGTGGTGGACATGGTCGCGGAACTTTTTGTTCCAGTTGTCTGATCGAGTGCCTTTCTCGCGCCAGTACAGCTCAAATTCGGGGATTGCGTCTTCGACAAACTGCCGGCTGATACCAGCGTGGCGGGTCAATACATCCATCGCCTCTTCGCTGGGACGCCAGTTATAAGTCATGGGTGTCTCGCGACTGCGGGCATTCTGTTCAGATTCAAATTCGCGCCATTTGCGAATGGTGTGCTGGATAAACTTGGAACCCCAGGAGTGGGCGGACTCAGCGCGCTCGCGCCAGTAGTTCACGAACTCCGGTACCTGCTCTAACGCAAAATTGCCTGGGATATTGTGCTGTGCCAAGCGGCCGAGAATCTCCCGGTCGGGCTGCCAGGACGGGGCGATCAGATTTTTCCCCTGAGTCGGCGCCCCAGCAGCAACTGGCACGGTGACCGGCTGCACCACTTTGTCGTTGAACGCGAACTTGAGCTGCAGAGC
>DJFQ01000252.1:23045-24318 GCA_002432095.1 Marinagarivorans sp. UBA5868
CCCGCCCTGATTGCGCGCGACTCCCGTCAGCACCGACAACATGGTCGTTTCCTCCAGTCCGATGGTCGCGGCTAGGGAGGGGTACACCAGGATTGGCGATTCGGGAATTAGGGTATTGGGGTCGATGGATCGGGTCATGAGCTGCTCGTTGGGTGGCGGGTACTTTAGCATTGGCGTGCCGGGGTTTGTAGTGATCATCATTGGCTAAAAGCCGTGTGGCAGATTTTGGCGCTGTCTGGTCCCTGTGCTAGTGTTGCCGCGTTTTTTCTCTCCTGGATCCACCATGCTATTCAACATCACTAATGATCTCGAAGAGGCCCTGCGATTTTCTCGCTTTGACGATCAGCATCTGCTGTCAACGGTTTCTGCCCATTCATTTGTTCTGGACGAGGAAACCTGGGCGACGGCGGAGCAGTGTTACCAGGCGCAGAAGTTTTCGCACAACCCTGCCTATCGCGAGCGGATTATTCAGGCGTGCTCGGCGCAGGAAGCTTATAAATTGGGTAATCGATGGTGGCCATTAAAGCGCGGCGATTTTACGCGGGTGCGGCGGGTGTTGATGACTCGCGCCTGTTATTGCAAGGCGCAGCAGAACCCGGAGGTGGCGGCGTTTCTGATGGGGACGGGTGAACAGAAATTGGTGGAAATGTCCCTATACGATCATTACTGGGGTATAGGTCGGGATCTGCGTGGGTTGAATATGTTGGGGGAGGTTTGGATGGACGTGCGGCGGCGTTTACGCGAGCGGCAAGAGGTGGTGTCGGGTGGCTAAGGCTAAATCGGCGTTTGTCTGCGATGACTGTGGTGCGGATTACACCAAATGGCAGGGTCAATGTACGGAGTGCGGCGCCTGGAATTCGCTGAAAGAAGTGCGTCTTTCGCCGGGTACTCGTGCGGGAGGGGAGGGTTTGAAAGGCTATGCAGGCGCCGCTGAGTCGCGCATTCAGACCCTTCAGGATGTGTCCCTCGCAGAGGTCCCACGTTTCACCTCCACCATGGGCGAGTTCGATCGGGTACTGGGCGGTGGTTTTGTACCGGGGTCGGTGGTGCTCGTCGGCGGCCATCCAGGCGCCGGCAAATCCACTTTGCTGTTGCAGTCCTTATGCAAACTCTCCCAATCCCACAAAGCGCTGTATGTGACCGGCGAAGAATCGCTTCAGCAGGTTGCCATGCGTGCCAAGCGTCTCGGTTTGCCTATGGACCGGCTGCAGGTGCTCGCGGAAACCAACGTGGAAAGCATTGTTGGGCTAGCGCAGCAGGTGTCCCCGGGCGT
>DJFQ01000042.1 GCA_002432095.1 Marinagarivorans sp. UBA5868
GGGTGGGCACTGAAATATGTGTGGATGACGGGTACTGGAGCGTTGGAAGGTTTGGATTCGTCGCAGGTGGGTGCACAGTTTTCCACTTTGCTATCAGACCCACGCGAGCTGCTGTTGTGGCACAGCTTGTTTTCGCTGATGACCGCAGCAGTGGTTGCACTGGGCGTTAACCGGGGGTTGGGCGCGGCGGCGAATTACATGATGCCTATGCTGCTTTTCTCGTTGTTGATCCTAGTTGTGTACAGTTTTTTTCAAGGCGACTTTACCGCCGGATTTCATTTTTTGTTCGACTTTGAATTTGGGCGCCTGAGCTGGAGCGGCGTTCTCAAGGCCATGGGCCACGCATTTTTTACTCTGAGTTTGGGCATGGGCGCCATCATGGCGTACGGGGCCTATATGCCGGCCCATGCTTCCGTTGGCCGAACTGTCATCACTATTGGTGTTCTCGACACCTTGATCGCGCTGTGCGCCGGCCTTGCCATCTTTCCCATCGTTTTTGCCAATCCCCCCCTCGTTCCAGGTGAAGGGCCGGGCTTATTGTTTGTGTCACTGCCTATCGCTTTCGCGGCTATGCCGTGGGGCGCATTTTTTGGCACTCTGTTTTTTGTTCTGATCTGTCTCGCGGCCTGGACATCCTCGGTCTCGCTGATTGAACCCGGTGTCGCCTGGCTGGTGGAAAGCCGGAAAATCCGCCGTGCCCCCGCCACCTTTTTGCTGGCGGGTATCGCCTGGTTATTGGGCATTACCTGCGTGCTGTCGTTTAATACCCTGGCCGATTTCAAGCCCTGGTATTTGCTCTTCAAAACGCCTTTTGATTTTCTTGATTTCCTCACCTCGCAATTGCTCCTGCCGCTCGGCGGGCTGTTTATCGCAATTTTTGTCGGTTGGTTTATGAATAAAAGAATTGTCGAGCAGGAGCTGGATGCCGAGGGCCACGCGCTCTTCGACGTCTGGCGTTTTGTATTGCGTTTTGTGTCGCCAACACTGGTTGCCCTGGTGATGATTTTGACCTTGATCGACAGTTTCTAAGGATCTTCTGTGAGTAAAACGATTCAATGCAGCGCGCTGGTACCGCATTCGCCGCAGCAGATGTTTGACCTGGTAAACGATGTGGAAGCTTATCCAAGCTATATGGGTGGCTGCGCCGGCGCAAAGGTGCTGAAGCGGGACGACAATAGTATTACTGCCCGCCTCGACCTGGAAAAAGCCGGCTTGCGGCAAAGTTTTACCACGCGCAATATTCTTCGCGCGCCCAATAGCATCACCATGGAGCTGGTGGAAGGCCCGTTTCGCAAGCTGCAGGGGCTCTGGCAATTCAAGCCGATGGCGAACGGCGGTTGTCAGATTGAATTTCGCCTAGAGTACGAGTTCGCCAATTTTCTGCTGGGATTGGCCGCGGGCAAATTGATGGCACAACTGGTCAATGAACAGGTGGATGCGGTCTGCCGGCGGGCGCAATCCCTGTATGGCAGCCAATCTTCCGGTCGGCAATAGGAGAACGTATGAGCGATATCGAAACTATCGCGGTGGAAGTGGTGTATGCCCTTCCCCACCAGCAGAAAATTATTCCTCTACTGGTCGAGCCGGGTACTACTGCCTATCAGGCGGCGATGAAATCGGGCATCACCCGATTTTTCCCCGAGCTGGATCTGGAAAACGCACCTTTGGGTATCTTTGGCCAAACGCTGGGAACCAAAGGACTGGCGCCAGCTAAGCAGTATGAGTTACACGCGGGCGACCGAGTGGAAATCTACCGCCCGCTGACGGCAGATCCAAAAGAGGCGCGACGCAAACGCGCCGCTAAAAGTGCCGGAGCTGAGGCGGCTGAAGAATAACGCCAATCAGCCCTCGGTCTGTTCCGCGTCTTCAATATAAGTATCTTCTTCTGGAGTCACGTCGTTGGGCTCGTAATCCCCTTCGTGACGCACAAGTTTGTCATCTTCGAAATACACGGTGAAACGGCGGTTGCGCAGAGTGTCATCGCCGCGTCGCACCTGGTAAATGTAGTCCCAACGGTCCTCGTGAAATGCGTCATTGATCAGCGGCGACCCCATTACAAACTGCACTTGGCGCTTACTCATTCCCATCTTCAGCTGGTCGACCTTCTTCTGGTCAATGATGTTTCCCTGCTGCACGGCGATTCGGTAAACACCCGGAAATTTTAAATAAGAACAGGCATTTAGCATCAGTCCAAACATCGCAAGAACGAGAAACAAAACGAATTTTTTTTGCATGTCGGGGTTCCAGAAGAGTGTGCGGGCGGGGATAATACCCCATCGTATAAGCGCGACAAAAGGCTGGCGTCTGCCATCAGGCCTTCGCCCTCTTGCCATTCATCGCCTGATCATTGAGGAGGCCAACCATGACCGAAAACCAGGAGCTGCGCAAAGCGGGTCTTAAAGTCACCCTTCCGCGCGTCAAGATTCTCCAGTTTCTGGAACAGTCGAAAGAGCGTCACCTCAGCGCCGAAGACGTTTACAAAGCGCTGCTCGATTCCGGCGAAGATGTCGGTCTTGCCACGGTCTATCGCGTACTGACGCAGTTCGAACAAGCCGGCTTGGTAGAGCGCCATAACTTCGACGGCGGCCATTCCGTCTTTGAGCTCGACAGCGGCAAACACCACGATCACTTGGTTTGCTCAGAAACCGGCAAAGTCATCGAGTTCCACAACGAAAAAATCGAACAGATCCAACTGCAAATCGCCAAAGAATTGGGCTACGAACTCACCGGCCACAGCCTGGTGCTCTACGGCAAACCCGTTAAGAAGTAACCCTAAATTCCCAGCATCTCCCGCGCATGTGCCAGGGACTGCTGGGACTCCACCGCACCACCCATCATGCGCGCAATTTCCAATACCTTCGCCTCCCCTTCCAGCGCTGTAATAGATGTAGCCGCAGCTTTTTTGGAAACGGTTTTTTCCACCCGGAGATGGTGATGCGCCTTGCTCGCCACCTGTGCCAAATGGGTGACGCACAGCACCTGGGCCGATTCGCCGAGCTGGCGCAACATTCGCCCCACCACGTCGCCCGTCGCGCCACCGATACCAGCATCGACCTCATCAAATACCAACGTGGGGATAATCGACGTTTTCGCCACTACCACTTGAATGGCAAGACTGATGCGCGACAGCTCACCACCGGATGCGATTCGGGCCAGAGTTTTCGCCGGCTGACCTGGAATGGTGCTAATCAGAAACTCCACTGTCTCCCCACCCCAGCGCGATGGCTCCGCTAGCGAAGTCAACGCAATGTCAAAGCTGCTGTGTGCCATGGCAAGGCTCGCCAATTGCTGGCTTACGGCCTTGGCCAGGGCTTTCGCGGCTTTGGCGCGCAGGCCCGTGAGCTTGGCGGCCAACTCCCGGTAGGCTTGCAGGGCGACGGCGCAGGCGGCGTCGAGTTCCGCCAGACGCTCATCACCACTCTGCAGCCCTTGAAGCTCCTCTCCAAATTGCGCATGCAGTTCGGCCAAGCTTTCGGGGGCCACTCGATGTTTACGGGCAATTTCATATATCGAGGAAAGACGCTGCTCGATTTCCGGTAGATTTTCGTCCTGATCATCCCCTTCCGACATCTCCCGCTGCAGCTCGCGGCTGCCCTCTTCTACTTGGATCAACGCGTTCTGCAACATCGTTTCCACTTCAGCCAGACGGGCAGATTTGTAGGGGAGGCCGTTAATCAGTTGTAACGATTGATGAAGACGGTCCAGGACTGAACTCTCCCCCTCGCTGCAAATATCGGCTACCGCCTGACAGCTCTGCTGAATCTGCGCCGCATTGGCGAGTTGGCGCTGGCGGTTTTCCAGCGTCTCTACTTCACCAGCAGAAAGATCCAGTTGATCCAGTTCGCCAACCTGATAGCTGAGCAGTTGATAGCGCGCGTTGAGTTCAGCGCTGTTGTTGCGCACCTGATCCGCCGCCGACTGCAAGTCCTGCCAGCGGTTGAATGCCGCTTTGACCTCTTCCACCAAATGCTGATGTTGACCAAAGTCGTCCAAAAGACGGCGATGAGTGGCGCTCTGCAATAAAGACTGGTGCTCGTGTTGGCTGTGGATGTCCAGTAACCGGTCGCCAAGCGCCCGCAGTTGAGTGAGCGTTACCATCTGACCATTGATATAAGCGCGAGACCTACCCTCGCTGGTCACAACACGGCGAACGATGCATTCATCCATCTGCAAATCCGCCTCTCGCAACCATCGTTGTACATGGGCAAGCCGGCTGATATCAAAACAGGCGGTGAC
>DJFQ01000149.1 GCA_002432095.1 Marinagarivorans sp. UBA5868
CGGAACGGGTTAGCTCAGGCTCCTTTCTCTCTTTGTACTGTGTCGCAGCAGAGCGATTTACCAGAAAATCCACCAAATGGTTCCGCAGTGTGTAGTAGCCGGGATTCTTAATAATGTCGCCGCGCTGTCGTGGTTTTGGAATATCTACCACAACAGATTCCGCAATTACCGCGTTCGGTCCGTTGCTCATGAGTAGAATTCGGTCGGATAGCAAAATGGCCTCGTCCACATCGTGAGTGATCATAAAAACCGTCTGCTGGGTTTTGACGCAGATTTTTACCAACTCATCCTGAATTACCCCGCGAGTCAAAGCGTCGAGGGCGCCAAATGGCTCGTCGAGCAATAACAATTTCGGTTGAGTGGCAAACGCCCGTGCAATGGAAACCCGCTGGCGCATACCCCCGGATAGTTGTGAGGGCTTGCGATTTTCCGTACCTTTTAATCCCACCAATTCCAAATATTCCAGGCTATGCTCCGCCACTTTTTGTTTGCTCCAGGACGGCCAGCGCGCCCGCACACCAAAGCGCACATTGTCCAGGGCGCTAAGCCACGGAAGCAGCGAATAATTTTGGAACACGATACCGCGATCAAGACTTGGTCCAGAAACTTCTTTGCCATCCATAATCACCGTGCCTGCGGTTGGAGAGTCCAGACCTGAAAGGGTATTCATGATCGTGGACTTACCACAGCCGGAATGACCGATGATGCAGACGAATTCGCCCTTTTCGATCGTGAAGCTGATATTTTCAAATACTGTTAAGGGCGCGTGATTTTTATTTTCGAAACGCTTGGTAAGTTTGTGTACCTGTAAAAAGTGGCCGCTCATGATTTACTCCTGATACAGCACGAGTTTGGTAGCGCCATTGAGGCCTAGGTCCAACAGCATCCCCACCAGACCGATCATCAAAATGGAAAAAATCACGCTGGTCAGATCCAAATTGTTCCATTCATTCCAAACGTAATAGCCGATTCCGGTGCCGCCCACCAGCATCTCTGCGGCGACAATTACCAGCCAAGCTATACCAATGGAAATGCGCATGCCGGTGAGAATCGTTGGCGCAGCGGCGGGTAAGATGACGGTAAAAGCCGTGCGCAGCGCGCTGAGCTCATGAGTTCGGGCGACGTTAACCCAGTCCCTGCGCACACTGGCAACGCCGAACGCGGTGTTAATTAACATCGGCCATATAGAGCAGATAAAGATTACAAAAATTGCAGAGGTTTCGGAGTCCTTGATAATGAATAAAGCCAGAGGCATCCAGGCCAATGGGGAAATTGGCCGCAAAATTTGGATATAAGGATTGAACGCGCGGTACATGAGTGGCGACATGCCGATCACAAAACCGACAGGGATAGCAATCAGTGCTGCGAACACATAGCCGCTCAATACTCGCGAAATGGAATACGCCAACTGGATGCCGATGCCTTTATCGTTGGGACCGTTGTCGTAAAACGGATTGCTTAATTCTTCCCAGGCTTTGACTGCAATCGCCGAGGGTGGTGGGATTCGTGCTTCCTGATCCGCACCTCCCATTAGCAATTCATATTCCGATAAAGCCTCCTGAGCTTTGGGTGGCTGGCTGTAAGCCTCCCAAAACCCTAGGCAGATGCAGAGGAAAATCAACGAAATTAAAACCGCTTTCTGGTTGATGCTTAGCATAATCAACTCGCCTTGATTGCAAAGCTGTTGACGTATTCATCGGGCTTAGTGTGGTCAAATTCCTTGCCCATAATCACGTAATTTTTATAAGTCTTGTCGGGCGCGGTGTAGCCCAGTTCTTTCATAACCTTTTCGGTCTCGGCTGCTACATAGACTTCTTCGGCTATTTTTTGATAGTCGATATCACCTTTTACATATCCCCACCGTTTCATTTGCGTAAGTATCCACACCGCCATTGAATGCCAAGGAAAGGGATCGAAATCGATTCTATCTGGCACATTTTTCACCTCACCTAAACCGTCGGCGTAACGACCGGTGAGAACCTGTTCAATTACTGGAATCGGCTGGTTTAAATAATTGGTGGGCGCAATCGCTTCGGCAATTTTTTTGCGATTTTCCATTTTGGCGGAAAAGTGAGTGGCATCGACTATGGCTTTTAGTAACGCCCCAAAGGTATTGGGGTGACTGACTGCGAAGTCTTTACTGCAGGCGAATGCGCAGCACGGGTGACCATCCCAGATGTCTTTGGTGAGCATATGAATAAATCCAACCTTCTCCCAGACGGCGCGTTGGTTGAATGGGTCGGGAGACAGGTAACCATCCAAATTTCCCGCGCGTAAATTGGCGACCATTTCCGGAGGCGGAACCACACGAATTTGAATATCTTTGTCTGGGTCCAGTCCGTGCTCCGCCACGTAGTAACGCAGCAGAAAGTTATGCATGGAATAATCAAAGGGCACGCCGAATTTAAAACCCTTCCACTGTTTTGGATCGCGTTTGTCCTTGTGATCAATGTGCAGCACAATCGCCTGCCCATTAATATTTTCCACCGCGGGCATAATAAAAGGTTTAGCAGTGGATCCCGCGCCCATGCTCATGGCCAATGGCATAGGCGTCAGCATATGAGATGCGTCATATTCCATCGCCAGAGATTTGTCCCGCGCCACTGCCCATCCTGCGGTTTTGATAACCTCAACGTCCAAGCCATATTTACTGTAAAAGCCCATGGGGTGCGCCATGATNNNNTTTCCGGCGGTTTCCTTCACCGCTGCTTTTACCGCATCCAGTGGCAACAGTGAACCGATGACAGCGGCGAGTGTTGAGCCGCCGACGGTATTCAGAAACCAGCGTCGAGAAATATCGTTTTGCTGAAATATGCCTCTTATTACTGCGTTTTCGATAGCGCGGTCCAACATCATCTCCGCACTTTGTTGCATTGGCGTGTTTAGC
>DJFQ01000189.1:0-5014 GCA_002432095.1 Marinagarivorans sp. UBA5868
ATTGAGGTCAGCAACCATAGCAACCCCTGACTCACTGCCAGTGCAGACAGGGAGACGGTGACAAATTTAACAAAACGGCCCCGGCTCATGGCGGCGCGAAAGGTCAGCATGGAGTGACCAAAAAAAGATACACCCACCGCTATGCAGTAGGCGAAGACATTGGCGATCATCACGCCCAAACCAAAAAACTCAACAGCGGAAACAGCGCTAAAATAATGTGTCAGGGTGGCAAGAATGCCGACGGCACCAAATACTACAATCTCCCTCACACGGATTTTCCGTCAAATCCCAGTGCCTTATCCACCATATAAATGGGTCGGTTTTTGACTTCTTTATAAATACGCCCGATGTATTCACCCAGCAATCCGAGAAAAAACAATTGAATCCCACCCATAAACAGCACAACAATCATTAACGAAGCATAACCCGGCACATCCACACCAGTGAAAAGGGTTTTCACCATGATGACCACGCCATAAATAAACGCAACGGCAGATACAATGAGGCCTAAATATACCCCCAGGCGTACAGGGAAACTGCTAAACGATGTAATCCCATTGAGCGCGAAGTTCCAAAGCTTCCAGTAGTTAAATTTGGTTTCGCCTTCCAGCCGTTCCGGGCGCTCAAATTCGATGGAAGTATTATTGAATCCTGGCCAACAAAAAAGCCCCTTCATAAATCGATCTTTTTCCGGCAATCTTTTGATCGCATCGACTACTCGCCGATCCATCAGACGATAATCTCCCACATTTTCTGGAATGGGAATTTCGCTCAACATGTTAAAAATTCGATAAAAAAGACCTGCCGTATTGCGCTTCATTGGCGTGTCCGACATACGCGATACACGTTTGGCGTAGACCACGTCGAATCCTTCCCGCCATTTTTCAATCATTTGACCGATCAATTCTGGAGGATCTTGCAAATCCGCATCTATGGGAATAACAGCGTCGCCAGTGGCGTAATCGATGGCGGCGGTCATGGCCGCTTCTTTGCCGAAATTACGCGACAGCAGCACAGCTTTGACTCGCGGATCCTGCTGGGTCTTCGCCAATAAAAGTTCGCGGGTTTTGTCTCTTGAGCCATCATCGACGCAAATAACTTCGTATGTCACATCCAGCTTTGAAAGTGTTTCCTCCAAAACCCTAAAGAGGGTATGAAAAACCGCTTCTTCGTTATACATGGGCACAACAATCGAAATCGACTTCTTTTCCGACATGACCATTACGGCTCCTGAACAATTATCTTGTATCGACGCAAACGTGCAATTGCAGCCGCGAAAGCACTCCACCACCTATGTACCGGAGCGGATTCTCGGGTGAGGCCGCGAACGACGGCGATCCACAATATGAACTGTGCAACCGCCAGGCCTTCATAAGGCTTGCGGTAACGCCCTTCATTAATCGCGATCGGAATCAGCGCTTGCACCACAAACCACGCGATAAGCATAGCCGGCAACATCCAGTGGCCCTTAAACTTTTTACGGTGCCACAATAATCCGACCAAAATTACAATGAATAAAGGCGCCCAAATAAATCGAATTGCCGCACCTGCTACATCCACCGCCCGCGCGAGATTGTTGTCCGGCCAGGATTCGGCAAAGAATAGGAAGATCAGACTTTCTTTGGTGATCCATAGATAGTCGCTGAAGCTCATATCGACGGCGTCCATTTCGCGACTCCAATCCTCCATACCTTTGTCGAGATCCACATTGATCCGCACTTTGCCCGTCCGCTGAGTTTTCCAGTCGCTAAATGGCTTAAAAGGCTCAGCGCCGGTTGAGGGAGAGCCGAAACCGTGGACCCAGCTAGCACCGCCGCGACGAGAGGCAATTTCGATCACCTTTTTGCCCGACTGGGCGTAAATGACGTTCAGGTGTCCCATACCGTGAGGCGCAAAATGGGCCACCGTTTGATAGGAGCGGTAGGTAAGCGGCCCCATGATCAGCAGCAGCACGAGCGAGGAATAGAGCGCTTTTGACCACTTTTTGTCCTGCAGCAGCCACAACCACGTGCAGGCAATCGCGGCTAGCGGGATCGCGATACCTCGGGTCAAACCCGCGGCGATCCACAAAAACACCATAAGAACAAAACTCGACACATCTGCCTTGCGTCTGCAGCGCCAAGTAGCCCAGAGCGCCGCGCCCAATAACGGCAGCATTAAGGTTTCTTGCATGAAGTAGCTGTAAATTGCGATCCAGGATGGCAGGAAGCTAAGAAACGCCCAGCCTGCCAGGGCCAGTGTTTTGCTGCTTTGCAGCTCGCGGAAAAAGCGGTACCACAACCAAGGGCCAATTAGAGATAGCAGAATGGTGCAATAGGCGACAAGCGCAGGAATCTTCAGGGTGAATTTAGCCAGCAGCGCCACATACATTTGGTAGCCGATCGGGTCCGTCAGCGCCATCAGGTCTGCGCGAAGGACATCAATGCCCTGCTCCCAGTGGCGAGCCGGATCACTCCAAATATGGTTGACGGGGTTGTAGGTGACGATGTACCAAACGCGGGTGAGACTTGTGACAAAGATAATAAAATAGAAAAAACTGTGGCTGCGCGACACACCGAATTTACGCAAAGCCGCGACAAAGGCACCAGCAGCCAGACCACCCCACAACAACCATAAGATCAGGTAACGCCAATCCCCCAGGCTGCGCTTCATCGCCATGCCCATCTCGCCACCGAAGTCGCGGAAGGTGAAGCTCACTTTGTTGCTTCCGGTGCGCAGGTAATTACCTAAATCGACATGAAATCCCTGTGATACATCCTGCAAGCTCTGCGACGGGATTTCGCTCAGATCGATTACTTGATCGTTGACCTTCAGCTCCATCAGCCGGTCGTCTGGAACAATCTGGTAACGACGGGCGGCAAACCAATCCAGCTCAACGTCGCCTTCTATGCGGTAAACCCCCGGCCCCCACCCAGGCGCCAAATAAGGCATAACTATGGATTCAACGCGCCCATTCTGATCGCGAACCTCAAACGACTTGAAGTCTACGCCAGCGGAGAATGTTAAGACGGCGGCGATCAACAGGACGCAAGCCCCTAGCCACCATCCGTACCAACGTCTGAAAGAATGTGTGATTCCCATTGCGACGATCTGTACCTCGTTATTGTTATCTATTTTGCTCGCAGGCCTTTCGCCTAGCCTATTTCAGGAAACCCGCAATGCTACCCCAAGTTTCCCGTCGGCAAACGTGCATGAGCGCCGATTTTGGCATAAGTCCCGCTTTTTGAGTGACGAACCTGCCATCAACACCTTAACAACCTATATCAAAAAATTTTGATATAGGTTCTCAGTGCTGCTAGACTCCGCCAATGCTTACCTCTCCCGTCGACCATTTCGCTGAACCGCTCGCTCAGTTGCTCAAAGCAGCGGGGGATGATTTGCGTTTGGCAATTCTCCAGGTGTTGGCGCGGGATTCTTATGGCGTGCTGGAGCTGTCGCAAGCTTTGGATGTGAAGCAGTCCGGCATGAGCCATCACTTGAAAGTCCTTGCCAATGCAGGCCTGGTGGTGACGCGGCGGGAGGGCAATACCATTTTTTACCGCCGTTCAACACTCGCACCGGACGATCCCCTGGCGTCGCTCAAGAGAGAGCTGTTCCGCCAGATAGATGCGCTGGAGTTGCCCTTTCAGGCAGGATTGAAGCTGGTGTGGCATGAACGCGCCCAGGCATCCCGGCGATTTTTTCTGGAGAACGCTGACAAATTTCGTGCACAACAGGATCTGATTGCCAGCTTCAGCGTATATGAATCCCACATTAGCGAGCTGCTGGATCTCAGCCCGCTGCCGGGGCGGCAGTCCGTGCTGGAGGTGGGACCTGGGGCGGGAGAATTTTTACCCTTTCTGAGTGCCCGGTTCAATGAGGTGCTAGGGCTGGACAACAGCCCACAAATGCTGGCTCAGGCGCGTGAGCTGGTCGATGAACAACGACTCGCCAATGTCCGCCTGCTTGAAGGAGACACCAGCCACCTGACAGCCTTCGCAAATACATTCGACTGCGCGGTGCTGAACATGGTGCTGCATCACACGCCCTCCCCTGCCACCTTGTTCAACGACATCAGCCTCAGCCTGAAAATGCAAGGTGTGCTGTTGGTGACGGAGCTCTGCCTGCATGACCAGAACTGGACTCAACAGGCCTGCGGTGACATATGGCTCGGCTTTGCGCCAGAGGATTTGCAAGAGTGGGCCAGCTCAAGCGGTTTAGAGGAAGGGCAGAGCGTCTATTTTGCTTTACGCAACGGTTTTCAGATTCAACTGCGACAGTTCATCAAAGTCGCCCCAACAGTTTCCCAATGAGGAGTTAAGACCATGGCACTTTATTCCGTATTCACATCGGAGTCGGTATCCGAGGGCCACCCGGACAAGATGGCGGATCAGATATCCGACGCCGTGCTGGATGCCATTCTCACAGAAGACAAACGCGCACGGGTTGCGGTTGAAACCATGGTCAAAACCGGCATGGCCATCATCGCTGGAGAGGTGCGCACCTCGACTTATATTGATCTTGAAGATCTGGTGCGCCAAGTGATTCTCGATATCGGCTACAACAGCAGTGACGTGGGTTTTGACGGTGCGTCCTGCGCGGTACTGAATGCCATTGGCAAACAATCCTCCGACATCGCCATGGGCGTCGATGAAGGTGAAAACAAAGACCTGGGCGCCGGCGATCAGGGGTTGATGTTCGGTTATGCCACCAACGAAACCGACGTGCTGATGCCCGCACCTATTTATTACGCGCACCGTTTGGTGGAACGTCAGGCGTTTCTGCGTAAGAGTGGACAACTGCCTTGGTTGCGCCCAGACGCAAAAAGCCAAGTCACATTGCGCTACGAAGGTGATCGCCCAGTGGCAGTGGACGCCGTCGTTCTGTCGACGCAGCACAATCCTAACGTCAAACAAGACATCATCCGCGAAGCGGTGATGGAGGAAGTGATTAAACACGTGTTACCTGAAGAGTGGTTGCACACTGATACCAAATTCCATATCAACCCCACCGGCCAATTTATTATTGGCGGCCC
>DJFQ01000189.1:5070-5442 GCA_002432095.1 Marinagarivorans sp. UBA5868
TATGTGGCGAAAAATATTGTCGCCGCCGGCCTCGCGGACCGCTGCGAGATTCAGGTTTCCTACGCCATCGGCGTCGCGGAACCGACATCGATTTCCGTTAACACTTTTGGCACCGGTAAATTGAGCGATGCCAAAATTGTCGAGCTAATTCGCCAGCATTTCGATTTGCGCCCCCGCGGCCTGATCGAAATGCTTGACCTACTGCGTCCTATTTATCGGGCGACCGCGTCATACGGTCATTTTGGTCGAGAATTACCGAATTTTACTTGGGAAAAAACCGACAAGGCCGACACGCTGCGTAAAGCGCTTTAATAACACGCCCTATTTCGCCAACAGGATAATGAAAATGACTTTTACCGATTACAAAGTAGC
>DJFQ01000189.1:5556-5846 GCA_002432095.1 Marinagarivorans sp. UBA5868
GAAGAGGAATTCTGGTGGTGCATTGAGCAGACTATTCTCAAAGATGGCAAACCCTGGAACGCCAATATGATTCTGGACGACGGTGGAGATCTGACGCAGATCGTGCACGACAAGTACCACGCAATGCTCGACCATATTCACGGGATTTCTGAAGAAACCACCACCGGTGTACACCGTCTGTTAAAAATGATGCAGGACGGTTCTCTACGGGTGCCGGCGATTAACGTCAATGATGCCATCACCAAATCCAAAAACGACAATAAATACGGCTGCCGCCACAGTTTGAACGA
>DJFQ01000189.1:5980-6110 GCA_002432095.1 Marinagarivorans sp. UBA5868
GTTAGCGAAAACGGATCTGGTGGTCACGGCGACCGGCAATATCAACGTCTGCGATGCCGCCATGTTGCAGTGCCTGAAAAATGGCGCCGTAGTGTGCAATATCGGCCACTTCGATAATGAAATCGACACG
>DJFQ01000174.1 GCA_002432095.1 Marinagarivorans sp. UBA5868
CGCCAAATACCAATGGCAGTTACACATCGAATGTCACCGTCAACGACTGGTACATGGTGTTTGGTTCTGGTCCCCAAGGCCCGGATGCGGCAAAAGAGGCGATCAGCAATGCGCCGGCAAAACTGTTTTATATGGATTTAAAAAATGCTGTTTCAGGTAGTCCTCAGCTGACGCCGATTACCGTTGACGCCACAACCAAAAAGTCGTTTGTAGGCGGCATTACCGCAAAGGACTGGAGCAAAAATTATCACGACGACATGTTGTATTTTGGCCTTGTCGGCGACGACAACCGCGGCAGTAGTGTCCCATCTCCCGCACCTGCAGCCTATAAAGGCGCATTTAAACAAGCAGTCGTGGCCGCCACCGGGAATACTTTATTGTCCACAGCAAATGTATCGTCACTACTCAGTCAATCCGATGCCAACCTTGCTTTTAGCTCTGCTCCACTGGCTGTGCGCGATGGTGCGGGCAAATTCTGGGTATTTGCCGGCACCGGACGCTTCCTGGTGAATCGCGATGTCAGCTTGAACGATGACAACTATTATTTTGGCCTTATGGTTAACGATACACGCGCGAATGCCACCAAACCCTGGCGCACAGACACCAATGTCGCCGTCAGCAGTTTACGCAACGTCACCACCGATCTTTTGTATGCTAACGATGATGACGGCGGATTAATCATAAAAACACCGACAGGAAATAAAACGCTCACTGAATATCAAAACCTTATAGCGTCCAACTCCGGCTGGTATCGCGAATTGCCCGCGGCCAGGGAATCGAATTTCACCCGCTCTGCATTTTATGAGGGGACACTTATTTTCAACTCATACAAGCCGGCTTTTAGCACCTGCGATGTGGGCGGCACATCACCGCAATATATTCTCGATATGTTTACCGGATTGCCGCAATACCGACTGAAAACCTTGTTTAAGGGAACCGGTACCCTTATGTCTAATGGAGACTCACACACGGAAGTGAAAGAAATTGCCCAGGAGATTCCCGGCGTACCCTCATGTCCGGTTATTACGGGCGATCGCGCTATTACGCAAACCAGCGATGCTGCTTTAGACGCAACAGATATAAGCCTCGCACCTATCCCTCCAGTGCGCAAAGGCTGGCGGGAAATATTGCCCGAGGAGCTTCGCTAAAAAGCGGAGCTGCTCAATTATTTCTCACCACTTATCAAACAATAACGGAAGCGCTTTAAATTGAGTCCCAACAAAAACCCCCATACTGGCGCCAGCAAATGGTGCCAATGCTGGGGATTTTTGTCTCCTGTCCACAGCAACTTGCACAAATAACGTAACGCCACCACCGGGACAAAACTCGCGGACGGGAAAATACGCAGGGTAATATCATCCACTTTGATATTGCGAAAGCCCGAAGCCTCCATCGCCGCCAGAGTCTCTTCCAGTTGCGGAAAATGCCCGAGCGACCAGTGCTCACAGGTTTTGTCATAGCAGTGTTGAGTAAAAGCGTTCAGTGCTTGCTCACCTTTGATAAAGCCATCGCAGATCACCACCCTGCCGCTCGGTTTGAGCAACCGGTGCGCCTCGGCGAGCAGGCTGCGCTTGTCTTTTTCCAGCGAATGACACGCGCTCTCTATGGCATATACACCATCAAAGGACTGCGCCTCATAAGGGGTATGGTGATAATCCGCCACCTCAAACGTTGGCTGCAAATGAGCCGGTAGAGGCGAGTTCAATATTAGGGCTTCCTCTACCTGGCTCGGCGCCAAAGTAATGCCGATCACGCTTTCAATACCCGGTTGCTGAGCGCAGAAACGAGCAGTTGCACCAACCCCACAGCCCATATCCAACAAACGATTTTCTTCGCCTGGGAGTTCCAGCCGCTGAAAGACCTGCCGATTGGTATTCTCCAACATTGCTTCCAGATCGAACGGGTTCATGCCCCACTGGTAATAGCCGAAGTGCATATTGATGTTTCGACTCCAGTCCTGATAGCCCGCTGTCGCCGAGGCGTAATACTCGACAACCTTGCTTTGATGCGAGCGGGGAGAAGTACCTTCATCTGCCGCGAGACGGGCAGTATCGGCGGTGAGGTGTTGGATGGTATTCGACATACAAGCTCCTGTGTGCGGCTGAACATTCGCCATTGGTGGACTGGCAACAGGAGTATCGTCTGGAAAACGTATCTTGAGCTTCCGTATTGATCGAATCGGAACATAAAATACTAAATCGAAAACTTTTCCTTTAAAAACAAATGATTATAAAACTCCAAAAAGATCATTACGGAGTATTCCGTGGATAGGTCATAGTTGATCGCTACTTAGGCCGGCAAAGGCTCACGGCCGAGATGCATCTATGTTCACCTTCTGAGAGCCCTTTCGCCTCCTCCCTTCAATCAACGTGCCGCTTACCCATAGGACCTGTCGTTTACCCATTGGACCTGTCGCACCTCAATCAAACCTGGCGCACTGCCAGTGCCACCAGCCGGCGCACGAGAGGTGCGACAACTGTAATCACCGGAAACGCCACCACAAACGCAAACGCCCAGGCACGCAACCAGATCAACACCACATGCTCCACCAACCCCACATTAAAAACCGTGATGACCAGCGACATGATGCACGACATAAAAAGTGCCATTAGAAATGAGAACAAATAATTGCTGTATTTCGGACTGATCATTTTGTAGATCTCCAGTGTTCGTGAAGGGACAGCTAAAAGGCCACCGCCAAAACATTTAATGAAGCTGCCGATATATAGAGTCCGATTCCGAAGGCGATATGGGCCAACAAGCTTTTCAGGCGAGCTTCCCGGGGATTGACGGTACGAGATGAAAATGTCCCAAAACCAAACGAAGGCTGCATCACCAAAAAGGGAAAAGCCAGAGTTGCTACACCAAAACCCACCGCCACATGGAGACTGGGATCATGTCGCCACTCACCTGACGTCAATCCCACCAGCGCCATTCCATAAATTGCCCCTATTGCGTAATGAGCCAGCCAGCCGACAGCGCACTCTCCCGGCATTGCCGCCGACTTGGCAATATTGTGATGTCGCCATTTGCCCTCCGGCATATAGCAAAACCAACGGCCCACCAAACAATAATTAGGTGGTGCAAAGCCGAGATAGCGGCGGGAAAAAAGCGCCCAAAAATCCATGATCAAAGTCGCACCTAAGCCAATAATCACCGCGCCAAATAAATGGGATACTGTGGGGTTCACAATGACTGCTCCTTCGCGGACTCGATGCCGGTTTACCAACATCATAGACAAGCCCGACGATACGCCATAGAGTGCATTTCGAAACCATAGATTGCATATTTGAAATCATGTTGGACGACATTGTGTTGTTTATTCAGATCGTGAGGCACGGTGGGCTGGCTGGCGCCGCGCAACACCTGGGAATTCCACCGGCGACCGTTACCCGGCGTTTACAGAATTTGGAGAAAGAATTGGGCTGCCAGTTGCTGCACCGCTCGGCGCGTCGACTCGCGCTGACGCAAGAGGGCGAGGTGTATTACCAATCCTATCGGGACTTGGTTGAAGAATTTGAAATAACGCAACAGCGGCTCGACCGGGAGCGCAGTCAGTTGAGTGGAAAACTGCGCGTTCTTGCGCCGGCCAATTTTTCGCATAGTGTGCTACGCCCCATGTGGCTTGCCTTTACCCGCGAACACCCGGATATTCAACTGGAATTAATTCTCAGCAACCATTTGGAAGACATGGTGAAAGCCAAAGCCGATATCGCTATTCGCATCGGCGAACAACCGGACTCCCTCCTCTACCAACAAAAAATTGGTCAGATGGCTACAGTGGTGGTTGCTTCGCCTGAATATTTGCGGCAAGCACCTATAGTGACAGTGCCAGCGGATCTGCAAAACCACCGTATCGTCGGCAGCTCTTTACGGCTGAAATGGCAGCTGACACACCGCGAAGCAGGAGTCGTCGAAGAAATATTTCCGCGTTTTCATGCGCAATCTAACGATCTTGCCTTTGTAAAATATTGGGTTCTCGATCACCAGGGAATCGCATTATTACCTGTCAGCGAAATATTCGAAGAGCTGCACTCCGGCACCGTCATCCGGGTATTACCTCAGTGGCAAGGCCATGTTCGCGATATTTACGCGGTATGGCCCACCGGCCGCTTGCTGAGTGAAAAAGCGAAGCACCTTCGAGAATACGTTCGGTGTTTTCTGGAACAAACTGCTCTGCAATCCATATAAGCAAAAGCCGTTTTTTTCCCCTTACGGTCTTAACTTTTCCAAAGTATCCTTACAAACCGCCAGAAGCGCCTCAATGCTATTCATGCGCGTGTAATTCGGTCTTATGACAAAGGCGATTTTTCGATGTGGCCCCGACTCTTTCAAATGAACAGTGGACAGCTGCGGATATTGGGCCGTGAGCTGCTCTATCGCCATTTCCGGGATAAGCGTTGTCCCAAGATTATTCAACACCATCTGAATTAGCGTATTAAGACTCGCGGTGCCAAAACCGTGGTTAGCATCCGGCTCCGGCAGTTTGCATACATCCAGGATGTGTTCCTTCAAACAATGCCCGTCTTTCAACAGCATTAAATTGCTGCGTGCCAATTCTCTGCTCGTGATTTCCTTTTGATTGGCGAATTTCTCTCCCTTCAGCGCCACCCAATAAAAATCCTCTCCCCAAAATTCAAAGGTCAGCAAGCCATCACAGGCATAGGGCAGCGCAATGATCGCAGTGTCAATTTCGCCGGTGCGCACCATTTCCAGCAGCACATGGGTCTGCTCTTCCACCACCACCGGCTGGCAATCGGGGTAACGATGCATCAGCTCAGGCAGAACCTTGGGCAGCAGATAGGGCGCGATTGTGGGTATCAGGCCGATGGAAATGGGATAGCTGAGAGGAGATTTAAGTGTGTCGGCAAGACGCTCCAGCTCTTCAACACGGGACATGATGTCCCGCGCGCGACGCAATACCTCCGCGCCTATGGGCGTAACCAGAACCCTCTTGTTATCGCGCTCGAACAATTGAAACCCCAGCTGTTTCTCCAGCTCTGCCAAGGCAGTGCTCAAGGCAGACTGGGTGATATGACACTGTTCCGCCGCCTTTTTGAAATGCAGATTGCGTTCGACTGCCAGGGCATAAGCCAGCTGTTTGGTGGAAATCATGATGGGCCTCCCGATATGTTGTTCTATAAAATAGATCATCCTAATCAAATAAATCAAATTTATAAATTATCTATGCACCGCTAAAGTGTCAATACATTCACTGATTCACCAACCCACGAGGACTGTATATGGCACTTCTTAACAGCAAAATTAAGCCTTTCAATGCGACTGCCTTTAAAAACGGCGAATTTGTTTCAGTGTCCGATCAGGATGTTTTAGGTAAATGGGCCGTGTTTTTCTTCTATCCCGCGGACTTCACATTCGTGTGCCCCACCGAACTCGGCGATCTGGCGGACCACTATGAAGAATTTAAGAAGCGCGGCGTGGAGATTTATTCCGTGTCCACGGATACGCACTTCACCCATAAGGCATGGCATGACTCGTCCGAAACCATCGGCAAAATTCAGTACACCATGATCGGCGATCCCACTGGCACCATCACCCGCAACTTCGATGTTATGCGTGAAAATCAGGGACTGGCGGACCGAGGCAGCTTCTTGGTCGACCCAGAAGGGGTAATTCAAGCGATGGAAATCACCGCGGAAGGCATCGGCCGCGACGCGCAGGATTTGTTACGCAAAGTGAAGGCGGCGCAGTACGTCGCATCTCACCCCGGCGAAGTCTGCCCCGCCGCTTGGAAAGAAGGCGAAGCAACTTTGGCGCCATCGCTCGACCTCGTCGGCAAAATTTAACCTCGCACTCCGGCAACCCTGGTTGCCGGCTTTAACTTGAGCTTTGTATACCTTCAGGACCAACACATGTTAACCAATGACATTTTAAATGCTTTGAAAAACTACACTGCCAACATGCAGAAGTCGGTCACTTTTGTGTTGCAGAGCGGTGAACATCCCAAACGCCAGGAGCTAATTAAGTTTCTGACGGACATTGCTGGTGTGAATGAAAAAATTACCTTTGCCGAGGTCGACACCCGCGGCGAATTGCGTAGCCCTATTACCTTTGCAATTGAAGCAGACGGTGTCGACACCGGAATCCGCTTTTCCGGCATACCCAGCGGTCATGAATTTAACTCGCTCATCCTGGCGCTGTTACAAGCCTCCGGGACACCGGTTAAACTCGATGAAAGTATTAAGCAGGCAATTTCCGCCATTGAGGAGACATTGCAGTTCGAGGTCTTTGTCAGCCTGAGCTGCCACAATTGTCCGGACGTGGTGCAAGCACTGAATCAATTCGCCCTGCTCAACCCCAATATCCAAGCAGAGATGCTTGATGGCGGCTTGTTCCAGGACGTAATCGACGCCCGCGATATTCAGGGTGTGCCTACGGTTTATTTAAATGGCGAATTATTTGCGAATGGCAAAGTCACCGCCGCCGAGCTGGTGCAAAAGTTGATTGATCGCTACCCGGCAATCACCCGGAAAAAGCCGGCCAAAGCACTGGCCCTAC
Source organism: Marinagarivorans sp. UBA5868 (assembly GCA_002432095.1). GTDB lineage: Bacteria > Pseudomonadota > Gammaproteobacteria > Pseudomonadales > Cellvibrionaceae > UBA5868. The sequence continues at coordinate 6,520 of DJFQ01000174.1, forward strand.
AGGACGTAACCATCATTGGCGGCGGTCCCGCCGGGGTGAGTGCTGCAATATACAGCGCGCGAAAAGGCTTAAAAGTGACCTTGATTGCCGACCGCATCGGCGGTCAGGTGAAAGACACCATGGATATCGAAAATTTAATTTCAGTGACGAAAACCACTGGACCGCAATTGACCAGTGCACTGCAGGCACATTTAAATGAATATGACATTTCCCTCAAAGAGCATTTAACGGTTGCAAAAGTGGAAAATGGTGATATTAAAACCGTGGTTTTATCCTCCGGCGAAGCCATTCCCACTAAAACAATCATTATCGCAACCGGCGCAAAATGGCGCGAACTTGGTGTACCCGGTGAAAAAGAAAATATCGGCAATGGTGTCGCCTATTGCCCACACTGTGACGGGCCTTTCTTTAAAGGCAAACATGTGGCTGTGATTGGCGGTGGCAACTCGGGAATTGAGGCTGCATTAGACTTGGCGGGAATCACCAAATCGGTAACGGTTTTCGAGTTCAATGCGGAACTTAAAGCGGACAAAATTTTGGTCGACAAAGCTTACGCAAAGAGCAACGTCAAAATCCTTAAAAATGTTGCTACTCAGGCAATTTTGGCGGAAAAAGGTAAAGTAACCGCGCTGAAATACATGGACAGATCAACCCAGGAAGAACATAACCTGACGCTGGACGGCGTGTTTGTACAGATCGGCCTTGTGCCAAACAGCGATTTTCTCGGCGGTCTTGTGGAGCGTACACGGTTTGGTGAAATTATTATCAACGAACGCTGCGAAACCTCCATAAAAGGTATTTTTGCCGCCGGCGACGTGACAACTGTGCCATACAAGCAAATTGTGATCTCCATGGGAGAAGGCGCCAAGGCATCGCTTGCGGCATTTGAATATCTTTTGAAGGAGGGTGATTATCTCAATACGCTTTATCACCAAGTCGAAACGCAAGCGATTACCAAGGTCGCCTAGGAATCGAAAATAGGCCGCATTCATTGCGGCCTTTCTTATTTTTTACGTCCACGAAAACGCAAATCGAATATGTAAAACACGCGACAAAGAGACCACCTCCAACGCGTCGAAAAATCAAACACGCCACATTGCCTTTTAGCCAAAAATTTACCCTCACCAATGCTTCCATGTCATTGATTTTTATCAGATTTAAACTAAAAATATCGGCTTTCTGATCCGCCGATTTTCTTTACATATATGTTTTTCAATTTAGCCCAAACAAATTCAAAGAGCGTCTTGTTCGGCACCAAAAAGCTGATAGACTAGCGCGCAAATAAATCATAATCGTGATTTTCCCAGCGCCTCCTGTTGACAACACAAGGAAGAATCATGGACCGACATATATCACCATGGTCGCAATCCGTACCTGTGGCATTCCTCGGCGTGTTTTTTAAAAATAGTTTGCTCTAACGCATCACCGCTTTTCACTTAGTCTCTTTCTACTCTCACCGCCATTTTCTTCGGAGAAGCCAATGTCTCTGCGATCAATTTTGTTATCTGTCGTGCTTACCGCATCTTGTGCTGCACTACCCTTTACCGTTAATGCGGCGGGCAAAGGCAAACCTACCGCACCTCCAGCGCCATTAATTGGGGCGGTATACCCCGCCAACTCCGAAGATGGCTGCACCGGTAGAAAAAAATGCGTTGTTCAGTCATGGGGGGTCGACCTCAATCAAAACACGGGCTACAAATGGTCCGCCGTCGCGGGGGCGGGAAATCTTGCCAATCTTTACGTGACGACCGCGTCTGCCAGCGGTACGCGATCAATGAGTCTTTGGGTTAATGACACGTTGATTACAGTTCTGACAATCAATAAGAAAGATGCAAAACGCCCAAGAGGAAGTGAATTCGGCCCCTTTTCGGTAATGCTACTGCAAGACGATAACAATACCGTTGAATTACGCGATACCGAGTCGAGCTCCGAACTTGACGCAATTGCTATCCGTGTCGTTCTGCTCGGGCAGACCGATTCTGACAACGATGGGGTAGAGGATAACCTCGATCTTTGCCCGCAGACGCCTATAGGGCTGGAAGTGGACGCCAATGGATGCGAATTAATTCTCGACGAAGACAGCGACGGGGTCAGCGATGACATTGATCAATGCCCCTCTACTCCGGCAGGCACGACAGTTGATCAAAACGGTTGTGAGATTATCTTCGGAGACACTGACGGCGATGGATTTACCGATAACATCGACCTTTGCATCGACACTGTCGGCCATTTTTTCACTC
>DJFQ01000205.1 GCA_002432095.1 Marinagarivorans sp. UBA5868
GCCAGCGGCGTACTGTTGCGCCTGCCGCGTCGGCCTGCCATTCGATCGATACGCTATACCAGCCGTCGACGATTACCTGGCTGTAATCACCATCGTTGTCGGTATCAAAAAATGCATTCACACCCTCAACAATCGATACAGCTTCCGTGCGCTTCGCGGTGAAAAATATCCGGGCGTTGGCCATGGGCTGGCCGTTCGGCAACAATAAAGTGCCGGTCACAGTGCGCGACATGCTTAACTCCAATCAATAACTTGGTGAGAGGTTTCCAGCGTGAAGGTCACACGCCATTTAACGCCGAGGCGGCCAACAGACGGATGGGATGCAAAGCGGCAAACATGCAGCGCCACGGCGTTGCCTGTGAACATGGGCGCCTGCACCCAGTCCGCACCGCCATTGGCCGCGCTTTCGTAAAAGCTCCAGAATTCCGCCAACTGCTCTTCATCCACACAGATCGAATAATTGTTTGTGGCGACGGTGGTGGATGAGATACGCGTAACACGATCCGGACCGGACTCCATTTGTTGCCGGCGAACTGGCTGTTCGCCCGCGTGTGCGAAGCCGTCCATCATAGGCTCGGGCAAAGTTTCGGGCCACGCTGGATAACTCATTTAAATCGACCCCTTCGTCGGCCAGCCGTAGCGGTGCTGGCCATCGCGCCACACGCCGCGCCCAGCGCTCAAATCTTGCCGCAGTTTGGTGTCTACGGCCGTCAGAATAATTTGTAGTGTTTGATCGTTGAGCATGCTGGCGGATGCGTTGAATGCACCCGAGCCCGTGTTGTTGATGATCTCCACTTTCATGCCGCCTTGACCGCTGCGCGATTCGTCAAGGAATTGCGTAAGGTCAGTATTCTGTTTTGGGCTTAGGACGCGCTCGCCTTTGTCGAGCAGGTAAGTGGATTCTTTGGGTACGTTCTCAAGGCCACCGTGTGCGATATTGATTGACTCGATATCGGACAGCAGCCCGGATGTCGCAGCAGCCACCGAAATCATTGCAGCCAAGTTAGTCGGAAACGGTTGGGATGAAGCCTCCGCAATACCGGTTTTAATTGCAACACCAGCGCGCGCAATGTTGGCCGCTTTCTCAGCGACGAACATCGCTTTATAAATGCGCGAATTTTCGCCCGCAAACTTTTCAGTTAAATCTGCCAGCGAACCAAACAACGATGCAGCACCGGCCAACTGCGCCTGGCGCCGCGCAATGAGTTCCGCCATTTCCTGATCATGTATGGCTTTAAGTTCTTCTGCTCGTTTGGTTTCCGCCTGGGTCACCAACTCAGCTTCACGCTCGGCAGATAGCCCAGCCTTTTCAATGATTTTTACACGTGCATCCCAAGCGGCATTGGTTCGCTCGACCTCTGTTTTTAGCAGGTCTTCAACTTCTTTCAGGCTGGCGTTGCGAGCAGCTTTTTCAGCCACGGCCACGGCAATTTGCTGTTGCAGATCAATCTCAGCAGCCATGCTTTCGAGTTCCTTTTTCCGCTCATCATTGATGTCCTGCAGTTTTCCGTATTCGAATTCATACCGTAAGCGCTCCAGTTCCGACGCGTCGGTTGCAAGCGCCATCTTGCGGGTGATGGCCTCCACTTCGGAGTCGTACAACTGGTTGATTCGCTGTTGTGCTGCTTCCTTTGCTTTGGCCATTCTCTCGGCCTCGGCGGCGACTTCTTTCATGAAGTCGAGTTCCATTTTGATGCTTTCCATGTTCAGGGGCGGCTCAACTGCGGGCGCCTTTGGTCCTCCATCAGTATCGGCATCAGGCTTGCGACCTTCGGCTATTTCCAGCAGCAGAGCCTTCTCGGCGCGAAGTGTTTCCAGCTCTTCTTTGGATGTGAATATGTATCCGAGCGGCGTTGACAAGCCGCCTTTCAAGGCCCGGTCAATATCTCGGATTTCGATCTTAAGTTTGTCAACTTCGTTTAACTGGCCAGATAGATTCGCCACATTTGCGGCAATCTGATCACCCAGAAGCCCCAGTTCCGAAGTGGCATCTACACCGGTCTCAGCGATATACACAAGCCCTTTGGCAATATTGTTTAGTCCAGCTTGCGTGTTGGGATCATTTAAAAGATCAGATAGCTTTTGCACGTTAGGAAGCAGATCGATAGCAATCTTTTTACCAACCGCATCTAACGTAGCCTCGAATTCCAAAAAGCCTTGATCTACATCCTTTAGAGCCAATAAGTCAGCATCAGACAATACCATTCCCAGATTGTCAGCTTTTTTCGCCAGCCTATCCAACTCAGCACCATTGTTCCGGAGTAACGGCAATAGCAGTGTGGCATCCGATGCAATAGCCTCCATGTAAAACGTCATTTCATTTTGCGATAGATTCGCCTTTTCCAACGACGATACATACAGCTGCAACGCTTCCCGGCCTGATAAATTCTTAAACTGATCGGCAGTTACGCCCACAGAAGGGGCGATGTTGTCGAAAAAATCCTTTAGCGGGCCAGCACCGTTTTGTAAGAAGTCACCGACCTTATCGCCAGTGTCTTTGAGGATGTCGGCGAGCTTGTCTTGTTCGACACCGTAGCCTTTGGTGGCAAACGCAATGCGCTGAAATTCTTGCGCATTAACGTTGGCAATGGCAGATAAATTTTGAATTTCTCGACCAGTGCTGACAGTGTCTTTAAGTAGTGCACCCAACCCAACTGCTACCGTACCGGCACCAGCCGCCAAACCTATTGACACTTTCGTCGCCACGCTGGTGACCTTGTCGCCCCAGGTCTTCGTATCCTTGAACGACTTATCCAATTCCTTTTTCATTTTGGCGCCGTCGGCGGTCAGCTCAGTGACAAGCTGTTCAATTACTTTCTTGGTGGCCATCAGGTCAGTACTCGGCGGAGGGCTGATATTTGTCGGTTCAAGTAAATAGTCTTTTCTTCTGCGCTTAACGCTTTGTATTCGTTATCCGTTAAATCACCGGATTCAAAGCGGTCGCGGAACATAAATTCTTTGTAGGTCACACCTGGCTTGAGTTTTGCGGACGCTTGCGAAATCTGCATAGCGGCCTTGCTCAATAACATGTCCTGCGATTTAAAACCCCAGGGCTCTTGTTCGTAGTAACAGCGCCAGATAGGCCACTCCCACGCCGGAAGCATTTCACCAACGCGGCTAATTGGGCACCCGAACAAAACGGCTAAACGGACCCTAAGCAGTAGCTCAGGGTCCGTTCTTAGTTTTTTTCCGCTTCTCGCAATGCCTCGGGGCCAAAGCCGTTGAGTTTGTGGGCTTTCACGTAGATTTCACGCAGCTGCCAGCTGCTGAAAATACGGCTTAACGATGCACAATCTTCTTCCGTAATTTCTGCACCAGGTCCGCGCATGAAGCCAACCACTTTCTTGCGAACCAATTGTTCGTTATCCCCATCAACCGGCTCCCCTGCCTCGGTCACCTTTACCATTTCAGTAAGCTGGTCCATGGTGAACGCGTGAATAATAACGGGCTCATCAACACCGGTAATGTCCACTTCAAAGGGTTTCAGTACCGGTGGTTTTTGTTTGAGTGCGTCCAGGTCCAAGGCCATTAGAATTCACTCCACACGGCGTCGCCAGTTTGCTGCCCGAACACGAGCATTTGGAGTTGTGCATCGCCAGTTGCTTCGTCCATCACGCGGCCATTGGGGACAATGGTGAACTCGGCGCGGTCGCCGGATTCGTAATCAATCCGCATCTTGATGTTGTCCACATTGTCGTCATCCACCAGCGCAAGAAACTCGCGGTAGTTGTCAGACGTGTGATGGTTGAAGGTGAACTGCTTTTGCGGTGGTGTTTTCAGTCCGCGAATATATTCACGCACCTTTTTTGAAATCGGCGTGGTTTCGACGAACTCACCCTGCGAACCGGTCTGTCCGAACGCCCGGGCGTTGTCCAGCAATAAGAAAGTGCCCGGGGCACTGGGGTTTTCGTAGAACAATTTTGAGCCGGCGCCCAGCTTTGCGACTGTTGCAAACATGACTGTACCTCCGCAGTACGGATCAATGAATTTCTGTTCAAGGGAATTTGTGTGGAAAGAATTACTCGCTGGTGGCGATGATCACAATGTCATACGTTGCTTGTGCGGCACCAGTGTTGGCAATGGTGAGTACGTCACCTGTGCCCTCGGTGACCGCATAGCCATCGCCTGCATCGGCGATGACGAAAAGCCCACCTGGCTTAACCACGACCGCATCTGTCGCATCGCCAAAGATGCTGGCGAACGGCGTTGCACCACCGCCGACTTCCAGTGCGCCGTCGTTAGCCGCAGCGGCCAAAATCACGATGGCTTTAACACTCGCCATAGTAATCGGTTGGCCAAAGGCATCGTTCAGCACGCCGGAAAAATCCAGCGCATCGGTGCCGCTGGCGGCCACGGTGCGGCGGGCGCTGTAGGCTTTATCCGCCTGGCCACTGCCTGTGCCGTTTAACAGCTGCACTACGGCGGGCAGATTAATGCGGTTATTGATTGCGTTCAGTACACCGTCCACACCTTGATTGACGGAGACGCTTAAATTGAGTTGTGCACTCTGAGACATATTGACCTCGCTTAGTAGGTGACGGTGTAACGTAAAATAATCGTGTTGAATTCGGTCTCTTGCTGTTCGATGTATTCAAAACCCGCAGGCAAGAAACCCTGGATAACGTCTTCTGCTATTGGCTGCGTCGCCAAGGCGTTGTTTAACTGGTCTGCAACAGCATCCATCGCATCGTCGTCGACTTGTTCGGTCGTGCTGTACTCGACAATCACTGTCGCCGTTGTGGATGACAGCAGGCCATCCCAATTCACATCGCCTGTGTCGAAATACACTTTCACGTATTCGCTTTCATCGCGCACATCCATGTAGCGGCTGGTGAAGATCGGCCCGGCGTACGCGGTTTGCAGCGCGGCCTTGATGCCATCGCGAATGGCTTTACGCTCTTGCGCCATATTTGCCAATCCTGTATTGCAGTTCATGTTTGTAAAGCCGGACAAAATCCGCTTGCATAAATTGTTTGGCCAGCGGCAACTGGTGCGCATCGATCGAGCGGTCGATTTTGATCGCGATCACTTCTATCGGGTACCGGCCTTTGCCTAACCGGCGCAATACATAAAAACGACCGTTCTTACTGCCCAGGTTGATAAACGCCCCATCGAACTGCTGACCCGCCACACGCACGCCACGGCGGTTGGTACCGCGCGGCCTCGCTTTTAGCAAAGTGGACGTTGGCAGCAATCGCTCTGCCGATATCGGGCGCAGATACGATTTAACGTAAGCGCTTAATGATTTAGATTTTGCGCGGCTGGTGAATATTTGCCGCTTTAAAAATTTACCCGGCACTTTCACTTCTTTTGCCGTGGTTTTTACCAATTGGTTTTTTACCTTCGGCACAATTTTGTTTAACGCCGATGCGGTTGCACGTGGAACTTCAACATTCGCATACTGGCGCAAGGTTTTTTCCAGCTGCTTAATTTGCTGCGCCATGGGTTTAGCCACGCACGTACACCTCAACGACGATGCCGTCATCTGAAACGATATCGTTGATGCTGAAACGTTCATCGCCCACCAACACGCTGTCGCCCTTGCGAACCTTGCCGGTGTCTTCACGCAACAGATTTAACACCGTGCGTTTTTCCACGCGAATGCCGTTATCTACCAGTGCATCAACATCGCGATCAATCACGACGATGGTGTCCACGCTGGTGGCGGACTGGCTGACGAACTTGCAATCAACCGCGCCCAGCAACGTCATCTGTTGCCGGGCGCTGCTTTGTATCAGGCTGTTAAAACTCATAGGTTACGGAGCCGGTGCATCTGCCACTGCAACGGGGGTCAGCATGACATTGACCGTGGCATCGCCGCCAACGGCATCCGTGGTGAAGTAACCAATGATGGTGTTGTCAGTGGCCACGTTGGTGACGACCTTGTTGGTATCGTCCCAATAGGCACGGTCAAACCGGTCGATGGCGACGGCGGCTTTGGGCAAATCGACCACGCCGTCAACTTTGGCTTCGCCTTCATCACCAATTGCAACATTGTATAAGTTAACACCAAACAGGCCTTGGTCACCCAGCAATACACCAGCACCCGATGCGAGAACCGCAGTGGCGATGAAAGTGAGCGTGTGGCCACTTTGAATAAAGTTTTTCATTGCTCAATCCTCTAAAAAATTGGGGAATAAAAAAGGCAGCGGTTAGGCTGCCTTTTGGGTTAATGGATTATGGGATTAGGCTGCGCCGGTACCTTTAACGGTGCCACGGAAGTCGACAAAACCAGCACCGAAATCGTGGCGGACTTTGAGGGACATACCATCCACTTCGTAGCCCCACTTGGTTTCAATGTATGGCCCCGCTTCGCCGTCGAGGTAGCAGTATTCCAAGCACACTACGGCGTTCGGGTCAGCAAAGAAATAGAACGGGTTGTTGGCGACCCCGTCCAACTCGGTCTCGACAATCAATTCCATGCTGCGCGCGAACACGTTGACGCTGCTGGTTTGGTCGGGCTGCACAATCGCCAATTGTTTTTGTGCTTCAGTTTCGCGCTCTGAGTTGACGGCCAAATATTTCGATGAAATATTCAAATGCTCGCCATCCAAGCCTTTCATTTGACGCATCGCCTTACGCCCATTACTCATCACAGTGTCATTAATCGCTGCACCAGTAATCTGGTTTTTACGGCTGTTGGCTGTTGAATAGACAGGAGTACCATCACGCAGGTTCGGGTTGCTTTTTACCAAACCCCAAACAATTTGATTTTCCAATCGTCCAGCAGAATTACCGATGGTATTCATAAACCGTGTGAGCGCGCCGATGTCGTCGTTGATGAGCAACTGACGGCTAAAATTAAAGATCTTACCGTAGGTGGCGAGCTTGTACGTTTCACCGCCCTCGCTCACGGTACCCTGTTTAAACTCGCCCGCTTCATTCACTTTTTCCAGCCCGGTACCTACACCGATTTGCACAGAGTTTTTCGCGCGGAAATCGGTGGCTGTAGTTTGCACAGCAATCATGCGGTAGGTGCTGGGAGCTTCTTGATACGCGTTCCGCAATGTGATGTTGGCAACGTCTTGCAGGATCAGCGGGAAGTCGCTGGTGGTGTGCATGGCCAACGCAACCAGTTCGGTTTTGGTTTTGCCGTGTACGTTTTCACCAGCGGCTTGCAGCGAGGCGGATACCATGTCCATCAGGCTCATACCACGGAAGTCTTTACCGTTGTCATCCAGCTTGTGTTTGCCTGGCGCAACCCGATGCAGCAAGGCATTGGCCATTGCACCGCGCATACCTTCACGGCCAACATGACTGCCAGTGCGGATGAAGCTAGTCGGTGCGCCAGCGGCATCGCGCTTGGCGACAATCTCCAGGGCTTTTTCGCGGGCTTCTGCAACGGTGATGCCGTTATCAATCCAGGCGTTTACATCTTTCTCATCGATCTTTGCCGCAGCGGCCACCGCACGCAAATCACGCACGCGGGTGCGTTCTTGTGCAACCGCTTCCACCGGGGTCAGGTTATTGCCAGCGCCCGCTTGGGCAGCGGGCTGTTGCTGTTGGCCCGGTGTGGGTGGCTCAATACCAAAGTGCGCGGCAAGTGCTTTGAGAGTTTCTTCGTCGCACTCGGCTTTACCGGCCAATACGTCTGCCAGGTTTGCCACGGCGATGGAACTGCCGAGCGCTGTCACGGCGTCTTCTACTTTCGCGAAGGTACCATTCAGCGCGGCATTGATGGCCGGAACATAGTGCCAGCCGCCTTTTTTCGCTTTGATTTTAAACATGTCGTTTTCCTCTTGGGTTTGCGCGGCGGCTGCCGCAGGTTTTTTAAATAGTGATGCAGTGAATTTCGACGGAATATCCATGGCCGAAAACTTGGTAACTGCAGACGTGTCCAGCGAAATAGTGCTTATCACAAAATCAGCCAATCCATAATCAACTGCCTCCTGACCAACGAAATAATGGTCCTTGCCATCCGCAATGAGCGCTTTGATTTCATCAACCGTTTTTCCAGTTTTATCCGCATGGACTTGCGCATAGCTCTGTTCATATTTTGCAAGCGCATCCGCCGCATCACGCAAATCGGATTCGTTGCCCTCTATGCCACCAACCAGCGGCTTGTGTAACATCATGATGCCGTTGCTTGGGATATGTACCTCATCACCCGCCATTGCCACCGCTGCACCCATGCTGGCGGCTATGCCATCGATGTAGACGATGATTTTCTTCGGCGACTGTTTCAGCCGGTTATACATCGCCAGGCCTTCGGTAACGATTCCACCGGGGGACTGGATGCGAACAACAATTTCATTCCCCGGTAAAGTCTCCAACTGCTGAACAATGCTCAATGCATCAAGCCCGTCCCACCAATCCCCAATCACGCCATACAACAGCAGCTCGCCCTTGGGGCTTATACTGTTTTTCGCTTCCAGCGGTTTAACATAAGGGCCAGCAACAACGCGGTTGATTGCCAAGCTAAGCAGCGAGTTTTTGTTCATCGTCTTCATCACCAAGGTTGTTGGGTTCGTTAGTGGGCTCTGTTGCAGGCTTGCCGGTTTTGCTGATCGACTGAATTTGCCCGCTACTGGTGGTGCGGCGTGGGTCGATATCCAACACCAGCCCGTATTCGTCGAACAGTTCAGTGTCCTCTTTGATCTGTTTCAACAGCGCTTGCGGATCAATGCCGCGTTCACGGCAGGCGCCCTGGAAGCTGTTCAATCCCGCGCGAATCTCTTTGATGATTGCGGGAATTTCTGCAGCGGGATCAAGGATTTCTTTTTTCGGTGGAGTCCAATCGAAGGTAACGCCGCTTAGGTCATAACCGCGCAATGCCGCCGCTTCCAAAAACCACTTCTCAATGTTTTTGCAAAACAAGGGGATCATCATGTTGTGGCGCCAGCGGTGAACGTTGCTGTACATCTGAATGCGGCCCATCTTTCCGCTTGCAAAATTCACTTGGCTGTAGTCGCCGGTCAGTGCTTCGTACGTAATGCCCCATGCTGTAGCGATAACTCGCTGCTCGGGAACGATAAAGCTCGCATGATCGGATGATGGCGGTGGCGCGGAGAAGGCCACTTTCTCTTCGCCGTGCAAACGATAAAGTGCGCCCGGCTCCAATTTTTCCGGCAGGATATCGCCTTGCTTTTGGTCGTCTTCGTTGTAGATAAAACCCGCAAGGCAGGACGCCATACGTTGCAATTCAAGACGCGCATCCTGGTAGTCGTCCAGAATTTTCAAACGTGTGAACGCAGCAACACCACGCGGAACGCCGCGCACTTGTCCGGGTCGCACCAGGTCGTAAATGTGCGCGACTTGATCGGCACTGACCGGTTTCGAAATCGCACCACGACCCGTCACTTCCGCCGGGTGAGAGTCGAATAACCAATACTGTTCACGCTTTCCATCATTGATAACAACGCCCTGAATCGTTGCGCGGGCACCATCAACAAACCCATCTTTCGTGTGATCGAGATAGTCACCTTCCAGCAGCTGCAATTTGAGCGGAATTTTTAACCTTGGATCGTTAACCACACGACGAACCAGAATAGCTTCACCACTCAAGGATTCGGTTTGCATGGCAAGCGCTTGTAGCCCGAATAAGTTCAACCGCCCGTCGTTGTCGCAATCGAGTGAGTTTGCCCACTCGGCCATCAGCTCATCAGCCAGTTTCTTTTTCTTTTTGCTGGTGGGATGGCTGGCCACCGGCTTGATACCGCTGCCCACAGTGCCCGATACAACCGCCTGCAATGCAGCAGCGGCATAGGGATTGTTGCGTTGCAACTCCCGCGCGTTATTGCGCAAATGAACCAACGAACGACGTAATTCAGCGTTCTGGTTTGTGCCTGCAGAGCGAAACCAACGGCGTCCCTTGCCTGCCGCGTCATAACTGGCGCGCGCGTCCAGCATGGCAATGCTGCGCCGCGCCAAAGTGCGTTGAAGCCCTGCGCGTGGATTGAACGCAGTTATCAATTGGTCGAGCAGGTTCATGGGGTTACCTTTGGTAAGCGCGGTCGTATTGCAAATAACGCCACGGCTTGCGTTTATTGCCGCTGAGTTCTTGCTGTGCTTCGCGGATGATTTGTTTCATTTCATCCAGGTCGCGGAATTCGGTTTCGCGGTCTTTGAACTTCACTTTTTTAACGCCGCTTTTGTAGGCCTTTTCGATCTCGGTTAATTCGGCTTGTGTCCAGGCCATGGTTACCACCTTGATTTGCGACGCTGCAAACGCGTTTCGTTGTTCGGGTTACTGGATTTTGTTTCTTCAACAACTGCCGTGAACAAGTCATCCTGTTTCATTTCCTGTTCCAAACGAGACCAGTCATCTGGCTTTAACAGATGCACGCGTTTCGCACGTGCGGCGTGCAGTGCATACACTTCACAGTCCCATGCTTCACAACGCCGGCCTGCCCTGCACTGCCAAACTTTTTTGCCTTTCTGTTTACTCGGCACCTTGGCTTCGGCGGTCATGTGGTCGAAGTAGTCGTTACGCACACCCGCGTAGTAGTGGAACCGACCGGGGCCGTTGCCGGACAACTTCATGTGCCCAGCGAGCCAATCCTTCGCTTTGTTGGTACCCACCATAAATACCTTCACACCATGCCGGTCGGCCTTGGTCTGCTTTTTTGGATTACGGTGATCAACAGATTTAATTTTGGGCGTGGCGAATATTTCCGGGTCGCCATTGCTCGCGCCCTTGATCGCCATCACTAAACGTTGCGGATATTTTTTTGCGCGGGTGCGCACCCAGTGGTAAACCGCATCGCTGGTTGTACCGTCGCTTGAGTCGATGCTGACGGCGGCAACGTAGATGCGACCGCCCGCTTCGTGTTCAATCGGGCCGAATACAATCTTGTCCAGTGCGTCGTACACCGGGTCGTTTTTATCCACGCAACCGGTGGAAGCGTAAATAGCGCCGTAGTAAACGAGCCAGCTTTCTTCCTCTCGGCCCCAGGCGCGAATAACCAACTCAACACGGTCGTGCTGTACGTCGATGCCGCAAGTAAGCAGCAAGCCGTCATACGGACAAAACAATTCGTCGTGTTGCGACCCATCGTCCGCCTGGGCGCGCTTCATCAACGATTCTGCATCATCGCGTTCGTCGTCGTATTCGTAGGGGCGGCCCAGTTTGCTGTTAACAAATACGATGCGGGCGTTTTCGTCGCCCTGCCCCGCGCGGTATTCCGCCTCAAGATGCGACCGCACCAGATCAGCGAGGCCAGCGCCGGGCAAGCACGCGTAGAGTTCGCTCAGTTCTTTAAATCCGGCAACATCCGAATATGTCGCCGTAGCAACCCAGCCACAGTTGGGATCACCCGCTTCCATCGCGCGGAAGACGGTGTTGCGAATATTTTCCTTACGTTGGTAATCGTCCCAAATGCTGCCGCAGTGTGGGCAGGCATAGACGGCCGTATCTGGCAACGCTTTACCGTATTCGGTGTGCCATTCGCGGTCGGCCTCATCCCACACTACGTGCTCAAAGTTCAACACGTGGGTTTCGCCACATTCGTGACATTCAATCGGCAACACGCGCTGGTCAGAGCGGAGGATGTGCCGCTCAACACGGCTAAACCCTTTTACCGATGGCGTACCGCCAAGGATGCGCTTGGGATTGCGCTGACGCTTGGTACGCTCCCACAACATCAGGACCGAGTCGCCCTGATCTTTTACGTTCTCATTAGCATCATCAGGTTCTTCAACCACCACCACTTTGGCTGGTGTGGATTTAACGGAGCGGATCGCGTTGGAGCTGATGAGTTTTAAAAACCCGCCCGGGAAATTCTTGTGCAACGCACGATTGCCAGAGCGACGATTGATAGTGGTGTCGATCTTGCCCCGCAACTTGGGTGTTGCATTAACAATCGGCACTAACTTTTCATCGCTAAAATCGCGCGCCGCACCTTCGCTGGCAAACATGCCGATCATTGCGCACGGCGAACAATCAACTCGCTTAGCCAGGTATGCAATCAGCGCCGTTGTCCAAGCGACTTGTGCCGCTTTCATCGCGACCACTTCCGGAATATTCGGATCGTCTAACGCGGCGAATACACCGTATAAGTACGGTGCGTAATACAGGTCGTAATTGCCCGGTGTATCACTATTCTCTGCCGGCAGGCGTAGATACTTTTGCGACCACGCCTCAGTCGCCGGAACCTTCTGTGGTATCAGTGCCGTTATCGCCAGGCGCAAGCAGTGATTCAAATTCTTTCGTGCCGCTTGCAACAGATTCAAGGGCGGTGCGTAGTGGCTTGCCAACATCGTCATCGTCAAGTTTTATTGAGTAGCGTGATTCAATCGCCTCAATAATTTGCTCCTGAGCGGCCATCACGTTGAACTGAATCGCTCCCATCAATGCGGTCAGCATGGGCGACAAGTCAGCCACGAAAATAATTTGCTTTAACTGTTTTAAAAATTCGATCTCTTTCAGATTCGCGGCCATTTCCGTATCGCGGATGCGTACTGCGGAAAGCCGTTCATCTTGTTCGCGACCGCTGGCTTCAGTGCGCAAGCGGTCCACGTAGGCATAAAGCCAATCAGCATAGGTGCCGTTGTCTGGCAACACGCCCTTGCCTTTGAGTTGGCTGATTGCCTGTTGCGATACGCCGACAAATTTTGCAAACCGCGTTTGGTTTGCGATCTCATCAGGTTTTGGCCAGCTCATTAACATCACCAAATTAATCAGGTAGACTCAGAATCCCTTCACCACTACAACCCCCCTACCCTTTGAGTAATTAGCGAAAGCCCGCGGGCTTCGTCTCCGTAGGATTTTGATTCCGAGGAAGGACCCAGCCGGTGGGGGGTACGCACCCTGCCAACTTCGATTGAAGTTGCTTGATGTAAATCTTTCGCTGTTCCCGCTCCACCATGTACGCCGTCGCGACGGTGTCGGTATCGTCGTCAGCTGTTAGCCGCGAGGTTTCGTATTCAGGTTCTGCCGGTAGGGAACGAACACAGGGTTTAACCACTGGCACATCCACATATACAGGCTTTTCGATTACACGCGGCGACGATCCACAACCGAGCAGCAATATCGCCAAAGCAGCTAAGTACTTCACAAATGCACACCCACATTGCGCAACAGCTTCACGCGGATCGCATCACACGATGTAGCCTTGGGTGCGCGCCGCAATTCAGCAATACGCTGTTCCAGACCTTCTATGGTCTGCTCGGCTTCTGCCTCGGCCAGGGCGCCTTGCTGTTGCATTTGCACAGATTGTTTTTCTGCTTCACGTAACCGACTGTTTTGATAATCGATAGAGCTTTGCGTAAGCACCAGGTTCGCACTGGCATTGCTCAGATCATCGCCGCACGCGTCGAGCGATTTAGACAGCTCCGCATTGTCAGTTAACAACATCAGCACAAAAGCAGATAGCGCGATGATCAGCCCGATTTGTAGATAGCCGAGAATGTTGGGCATTATCGACCACCAATGTTGTAAAGATCGCGTATGCACATGTGGAATTCCGCATAACGACGATTGGCTAGTCCCTTAACGAATCTGTACTCAGGCTTACCGTTCACCAGCCTTCCTGTTTTCACGTATGACCAAACAGGCCTTCCCGCATCAGACTGGTAAAGCCGTCTGCAACCAAGATCCCATTGCTCTATGCGCCATGCGGCCATGGCTTCACTGCCACAGGTTGACAACAAACCAAAATTCCACGCATGGCTGCTCGCCGCATCAAATACAGATTGCGGTGGTTCAGCGGTGAAGCAATTGATCAACTTGCGTTGCACTTTGGCGATTGCTCGCTCTTCTTCGGCTAAACACTTTTCCGCCGACCAAACGTCACCGATGGCTATCGGTGTATCGGTAATGTGCTTGGTTAAGCCTCGGCAAACCGTTGGTAATCCGCCAGCCAGATCATCCGCGTACACGATGAATTGCTCTTCCCCTTCCCATACACTGAGAAAGGCGAGCAGCGACGCAGATACCAGTACGAGCGCACCAGCCGTTTTGCCTTTAGCACTCACTACGGCGATCCTCACCACTACGGCGGTCGTTGTTCATACGCCATTCGCTTTCACGACGCTCACGAGCATTGCGCAGCGCCTTGAAGTAGGCGTTCATACCCAAGCCGATAATGGCAACAACCGCCCCGATAATCGCACAGAGGTTTACCACTTCCGGCCCAGGTGTAGAAATCAATGCGATGAATCCAGTTTTGTCCGCCGCCAAACTCGCGCCTGTAGTAACAGCACCCGTGATCATGGTTTTGTTGCTGACAGCAATCGCAATTTGTTCAGCGTGTTGGCTCAGGCTCATCGCTAAAAAATCCTCGGCAAAAAAAAGCCCCGAGCGCATAGGCGACGGGGCGAGGTCATAGGTCTACAAGAGACACCAAGCTGCAAGAAATCGGTAAAGAAAAAGGGCCGGTTCGTGAGAACCAGCCCTTTGGTGTCAGCTACAGCAGCTTGAACACATTTATAAATTCAATTGATCAAAAGTGCAAGCAGTTTTTTAGGCGGCTTTTCTCAGCTGCACATAAAAACTGTAAATCCCCATTTCAGCTGCACGCATTTGTTCGCCGGCAGCGCGGTTGCTCATGCCATAGCGCGTTTCTACATCGCGCATGGTAACGCGCGACGAACACAAATAATAAAACCGGATCAAACTGCCCGCCCCGGGGCTTTCCCGCTCAAGCTCCGCAAATGCCTGATTGACCAGGGCGCGCTCATCCGCCGAGTACAAATACGATGCGCTTTTGTTCGCCCAGATAATTTGTGTGGATGACTTTGCCCGCAAATCCACTACGCGCCCGGAATATTCCCTTGCCCACTCTTCCAGCAGATCGTTAAACCAATTCGGAACGACTGAGAATTTATTTGTCATTTCGCAATACCTCGACGCTGGTCACAGTGAATTCACTATGACCACCACTATGACCGCCTGAAACCCTTGTAAATACTGGCGTGGTCATAGTGGTCATAGTGGTCATAGTCATGTGTATATATAAGAGTAAAAATTATTTTTTAGATAATGAAATAAAGCAAAAAGCGCGTAATGTGCGCGCACAACCCTGACCACTATGACCACCCTGACCACCCCAGTAACGGCGCGGCCTTCAAGCGGTCACACTAGTGGTCACAGTTGCCTACCCTGACCAGAAAAATAACATCACGCTGCTACCCTCCACGCTTCTGGCCTTTGATACCCGGTTTCTCGCCCGCCCGCAACGCGTGCGCGCACTTTAGTCCACCCAAGGTGAGACATGATCATACCCACCCGCTTCTGTTCAGGTGGTTTCATTTGTGACGCTTCGAGCCCCAACGCTTCTTCCATGATTTCGTGCATCAGCACACGGTCACGCGTGGTTGATCGCAGCCAACGTTCAATCAACTCCTCCCACACATCTGCTTCAAAACGCCGCTCTTGTTGCTCTTCAAACAGGTGACGATGCTTTTCGTCTGGCCACCACTTTTCCCCTTCGCGGTAACGGTGCCAGGCCTCGGCCCACAGTTGATCCCTATCGCGCGCTAACGCCTCCGCATCCATAAACGTACATGACACCGGCCAGTATCGTCGGTTGCCAGTAGCATCACGCAAATACTCGCTCTGATTCGTGCTACCAGCAAAAACACATTGCCGGGGAAACGTTTGGGTTAAGCGTCCGTAACTGGGCCTGAATCGATCGGTCTGGCTACCGAAAAATTGCTTCGCACGGGTGTGCTCTGCTTTGTTGAAACTATCAAGTTCAGCAAGCTCGATAATCCAGACACCCTGCATCTGCTGAAACCCGTCCTTATCCCCCAAAACAAGCGGCGTATCCGTAAACCAGTCACCCGCAAGAATTTTCAAAGCGGTAGATTTTCCTAACCCCTGCAACCCTTCAAAAATTAATACGTTGTCCATTTTCACAGGCGGTTGTTCAACACGCGCTACCGCGCCCAGCATGAACATTTTTCCGACCAGCGAGTTATAGATCGTCGCTTCCGCTCCCAGGTACAGGTGCAGCCAAAAATCCAGCCGATGCACACCGTCCCATATCAGTGATGCGCCGTATTCCCTCACCGGGTGAAACCTATTCGCTTCTGCCGCAACAACCACCGCCCCGAGTGCGTCAGCAGTTTTTGGGGTAAAAGAGTACTTTTCACTTAACCAAATACGCAGCCTGTCCGTGTCTGTATCCGTCCACTCACCTACAGCACCTTCTGCAAACGGTGGCGGCCTGCGCTTCATTACCCGATAGCTAAAATCACAGTAAGCAATCACGCCAGACCACCGTTCGTCGTTTTCCAGCACTAACTTTGTGTTACCAATGTCAGCCTTTTTCTCCCCCTTCTCAGTGAGGGAAAACCGGTACTCCCATTCATGTTTAATTCGCGCCGCACGCGCTTCACGCGCACGGTCACGGCGAATAGCAAATATTTCCTGTTCATCAATGGCACCCCGCTGTGAATGAGAGCGCCACTCATCCGCCAACGCCTTGCCCACCCAATCATTGAATGCTGTTTTACGTATCTGGGTCAGCGCCTTGGTATCCCAAACGCTGCCGTCCTGGATCACCAGGCGAAACCGGTCTAATAAATCGTCAATGGAAAACCGCAAAACGTTCTCATGCCCCTGACCTTGCTCGCGCTCGTCAGCGTAATGATTTGGCGCACTTTCAGGCGGCGGAATATCACCATAATCCGGAGGGGAATCCGGGGAGCTCGGCGGAGGATCATCAGGGGGATTATTCAGTGCGGCTTCCAGCTGCTGTTTAACAACGCCGGCGCCCTCGGCTATATGCAAATCGTTAAAATCACTTAGCCCTGTTGCATCACCGCTGAACTGCGGCACGCACCAGGTGCCGCCAAGAATGCGGGCAGCCTCTTGCGCTTTAACCACACCGGTATTGCGCTTTTTCGGGTCCAGGGCTGTTTCCCAATCGTTATCACCGGCCACGATTTTTATACGCTGTAGCTGCGCGTAATCTTCTGCAACCACCGGCAAATTGCCCGCGTCAAAGCACACAACCACCGGCCAGCCGGTACATTCATGAATACTCGCACCTGTGGCAAACCCTTCACAAAATGCAACCGGAAACCAGTTTGCATCCACAGAACCAATGACAAAACACAGTCCAGATTTTTGCCCGTTCGTAAAAAAACGTTTTGTCTTACCGTCGTTATAGATGACTTGGAAATTGCGGAGGTTACCGAGCGGATCGAATAGCGGAATTAAAATTGAACCGCGCTTGAAATACAAAAACACATCGTCATCACTGCGCGAATCGAAAAACGCTTTAGTGTCGGAACCGGCAATGATATCAATGGAAAAATCAGGCTTGAAGTGAACAATAAAACTGCAGGGAGCGAACAAGGCGCCGTGTGCGCCGACGCGCTTTTTCCCCAGGTACGGTGAATTACCCGTCGGCTTTAACATGGGCATCAGGCGATTGCACGCCTCGGCCACCACATCATACCAACGCTTGATATCCGCCTCTTCCCTCGCCCACTGCTCTGCTAATCGTTTGCGGCGTTCTTCCTGCTCTTTAGCGAATTGCGCTTTTTGTTCCGGCGTTAATTCGGGGCGATCAATGGAAAAGCCGCGCTCAAACGCCCAATGCAACACGCTGCCCAAGCTAACTTTGCCACGCGCGCTACCGCCTTTAAAACTTTTCCAGCGGGCTTTGGCTTCGCGGGGCTTATAGCGCTCATCGCCTTTGCTCCAATCATCCCACACATCAAAACCGGCATCGCCAAATTCGCTTTTAATGGCCATCCCGGCCCGCACCCACACGTCAGCATTGGTGCAATCCAGATACGACAGCGCCGCCGCGATATCATCAAGGGTTATGTCTAATCGGCTCATAATCTGGTCTTTTATGGTAAAAAGGATACTTTTCTAAACAGGGGAGCCAAGCAACCATGAAGGAAACATTTCAGCTATCGCGATGGGTACCTCCTTTGCTATCACGTATGCTGATAGTGCTAGCAATACCAGCCGTAACTGGCGCCTCAGCTCTCGTGAACTATTTAGGTCCTCTATTACCTTGCATATCAGCGGCAGAGCTGCGATGGCTGCAAGTAACCATATCGCTAGGCACAGCATTATTGCTTTCACTGGTGGTACTCCTCGATTTGCTTATTTACATACGCAGGCAAAAATCCAAACAACCACCACCGGAACGCCGCCCGGCCAGGCGGTAAAGTGGGAACGGGTGCACGAACACCCATTCCCTTTCCCCACAATTAACCCCACGAGGTTAACTATGAAAAATCCAACATTGTTTCACTATAAAACCCGTCAAGGACTTGCCGAAATCAGAGCGAAAAATGGCAGATACTCCGCATTTTTCGATGACTACGACCTAGGGAGCTACCACACACCACAACAAGCGGCCCAAGACCTTTCCACGGGCAGCACCTTTAGCCATCCGTCCGGAATTGATTTATCCGAGCTTGGAATTCCTGCCGATCTTCAGGAGTGGGTTCCACATACTGCATAAGCGCGCCCATCAACTGTTGCATATGCTTTGTTGTCAGATTGAACCGAAAGATTTCGCCCGTTTTGGGATTAACGAACCCCACCTGCCCTACGTTCGATTGCGGCGGCAGTACGTGCCGCCACTCACCTTCAATTATCCTGTCAGCCATAAATCCCCCTGTATAAAAATACATAGACCGTTGACACTTACCTATTCCCGCCCTGCTTGGCACACTGATCATGCAAGGTAACAAGTGCCATCCTGAATTCAGGGTGAAAAAAATTTCACTCAGTTAAGAGCGGAAAAATGGAAAATGCCTTTGATCAACCACACATCAAGTGCAGCTATTTACGCAGCCTTTTGGCTGCCCTCTTCTTGAGCAACCTTAAGCGCCCCGTCGGTCAGCTTTTCCAGCTCATAAGCACGACGAACAGGCACATCTTCCCCCCATTGGGAAACAGCTGCGCCCTTAATCTTCAGCGCATCCGCAACAGCACCAACGCTGCCGAAATGCGCGATAACGTCTTTTTTCTTCACTTGCGTACCCTCACAGGCGCGTTTATTACAAAAACTAAGAATACTTAGATTAAGGCACAACAAAACTTAAGTCAATTGAATATAAGATTACTTACATGAAAACCATAGGACAGCGAATCCGCGCCAGGCGGAAAGAGTTAAAGCTCACCCAAGAAGACGTTGCCAAAAAGGTAGGCGTCAGCGCCGTCGCAATCGGACATTGGGAAAAAGATACCAATGAGCCCTCTGGAACCAACTTACATTCGTTGGCCAAAGTGCTGCGCATCAGCATTGATGAACTTATGCAAGATTCTTTATCGATACGTGAGCGAGCTGCTAGCTATGGCAATCTTCATCTGAGTGAAGAAGCACTTGAGGTCGCACTGGCATTTGAACGCAGTACCCCTGAGATGAAAGCAGCTGCGATCCGGCTTCTTGAAGTTCTTCAGCAGTCTGACAAGAATCCAGAAGCCGAATAATTTCAATAGCAATGCGTAATTTTTCCTTGGGCATATTGTTCATTATGTTTATCGCCCGCCCAGCAAACTTATCCATCGTACTAACCTTCCTGATCGTTTATTCACTCCAGTAAACTTAAGCACACTTTTTCTGGCATTCACGTCAACTTGAATTAAAATCACTATTAATCACTGAACAGCCACAATTCAGCATAATTTCCCAACAGGAGGGGCAATGAAAATAATCGGCGGCAATTTTGGGTTAAAAGGCTCAGTTTGGATTAGCCGCGACAAAAAACTCGTGGTCGATGGAATCCCACGTAAAGCTTATTCACCCTCCAACATCAAGCAAGTAACAGCCAGTCAAATAAAGGATAAGAAGTTTGGGTTTCTTGGGTTCATCATTGGAGCTCTCGTGCTTTCAGTGATTTTGTACTTTTTATTTAGCTTGCTGGGTGTAGTCATCGCCATTATTGTCGCCACCTTAGGTTCGTTTTACACCCAAACACAGAATGTAATTCAAGTCGACTTTGATGATGGCAATTCCGTGACGGTTAACTGCACACCCAGGTTCGTCTCCAAAGTCCAAACCTTCAAAAATAGCTAAGCGCGCCCAAAAACTAAGTTTACTTAAATTTCGCTTGACTTGTAATCTAAGTTAACTTAGATTTTGTCCCAAGGATACTTTTACGGGACAACCCAATGCCAACCACTAACCCAACCCAACAAGCCGAATTCACGGCCATCTGCCTCACCCAGGTAGCCCTGGACGACGTGGCCATGGCTGGCATGAACTACCCATCATCACGGCTTTACTACCAACGCCTTAGCGCACTGTGCGCGTTGAAAGGCTGCGACCTCGCGGACCTCACGCTGCGCGAAATCCTCAGCTGCCGTGCGGCGGCTGATCTGGAATACAGCGACCAATTCCCCGTTCTTTTCCCCGGCCACCAATCCCGCCCGACAGCGGATGTTTTGGCCAATTACCCACAAGGAGCACTCGCATGACCACCAACCAACAAGTACCTAACCTCGCAACCCAAGCCGCCGTACTGCCAGGCGAATACTGGCCCGGTGAAGGCGGTATTTACCTCGGCATCATCCGCGACGGTGACAAGCACTATCACCTGTTCATGGCCACCGCCGCTTTCGAAGGCCCATGGGGCGAATACGGCAACGAAATTGAGGGCGAGTTCAGCCGCGTGGACGGTGCGCACAACATGCAATTGATCCTCGCTGCCGAGCCAGACAACGTGTTGTGCAATGCAATTAAAAATCACGAGGCCGACGGACACACCGATTTCCACCCTGCCGCCGAATTTGAAAACAACCTGATTTGCATCAATGCGCGCGAGCACGTTGAACCTGTGTGGCACTGGAGCAGTACCCAGTGCGACGCCTACTACGCGTGGTATCAGGCTTTTTCGACTGGCCGCCAGAACATCTTCAACAAGGACTGTGAGCGCGCTGCGCGCGCCGTCCGCAGAAAGTTAGTTATTTAATCATTCAGCTATTTAAAAAAATTCCACCGGCGCGAAGCGCTTGCGATTTTTTTTGGAGCAGGTTATGACGATTTATATCCATCCCACATTACAACGGCAGCCCTTCGCGCTGGAGCGGCTGCGCCGGCAAACCGGCATGACTGATGTTGTTACAAAGCAGTCGGTAAAACTGGTCAGCAAGCCATTGCGCAGTGTCGAGCCGGTGATTCTGGAATGCACCGCGTGCGGCTACAAAAGCAACATGTTGTTGCGTGGCGAAACCTGCACGCGCTGCAAAAAGGGCTCGATGTTTGACCCATGGAATGGAGGTAGCGCGGCATGACTCTGCACGCCATGTTTAACGAAGTGGAATTTGAAATCCAATCAATGGCTTGGCCAAAAGCCAACGGTAAAGCGCCGGCAGTCGCGCCGGTTATTGAGCTGCTACGCGATTTGCGCACCGAAGTCACCAGCCGCCTCGATACCTCCAACATAGAGGGACCAGGAACGCCAGACGATGTAATCACCATCGCACAAAGCCAATTTCGCGCACTGGCAGAACGCGGGCAATTGCCCGTCGCTGTGGCAGACACCTTATGCGCGCAACTGGCCGCCATGCGCTCACAAGTCAACGCGGGAACGGCAACACTGCCCGACCCCGAAGACGCCGCCTGTTACAACGAGTGATGCGCACATGGACCACTTCAACTTTTGCAAATCAGGCCGTAACCGGTACGTCGGGTTCACCGACACCTTGCGCGCGGAAATTACACGGGATGCAACCGGTAAACGTCATTTGGAGATTGTTAACCGCGACGCGCCGCGCAATTGTGCGGCACCCAGTACCGTTGTGATTTTTGAATCCAGTGCTGCATCCGTACAAGCCTGCAAGCAACGTGCAAATAATTTTTTGAAGGAGGCCTGCTGAACATGGAGCAGTTTGTTGAAGCAATTAAAAAAGCAGCGGTATTACCGGTGGAAAAAGCCAATGAACACCACCCGCACCGTGCCCGCTTTTTGCGCGCTGAAATTCAAAAGCACGGTAAAGCCATGCACGAGTTAACCGCTGCCGAACTGGTGCGCATTAATCAATCCGTTGATGAGAAATTGCAATGAACGCACACGTCAACATCGAGCGCACGCCCGACGGCTACCAATTCAACGGCCTTGCCGTCACCGGGTTAGCGCCACGCGAAAGCCAGGTGCTATTGCTGCGCGCTGCCGGGCTCAACATTAACGAGTGCAGCCGCGTTTTGAATTGCGGCGTGCAGGCGGTGAAAGCCCGCACCAGCAACCTGTTGTACAAACTGCACGCCACCAACGCTACCGACATGGTTATCAAAGCCATCAAAAGCGGCCACCTGCGGGTGCTGATGCTGCTTATTGCCGCCCACCTTTCGCTGATTGCGCCAACAGCAGACACCCGCGATGCCATCCACCGTACAGGCCGAACCCGTCCACGCACCATGCAGCGCTACACCCGCGTGCTGCGCAGTGACGGCTTGTTCTGGGTTCCCGATACCGCCACCCCGGCATAACCACAGGGCTACGCACATGACCACACCAGAGTTGTTAGAGCAGCTGAAATTGACCGAACAGCGCATAGCCAATGCCTGGAATCAGCTGCTGATTAAACGCATGAGCGAAATTCGCCATGACGAAACCAGCGAGCCCTGGATGCTGGAAGACCAGGCCGACCGCGAGCTCATTAACTTTACGCAAAAAGTGATGCAACACCGCCTATCAGTCGCGCGGCGGAAAGGCCGCTATGGCTGGTGGAACCAACACAGCTGCGACACCAGCGTGTTAACGGGGCTGCTGCAGCGCGCCATGGACGATGACGACCTGGTGAGCGTGATCAACTACTCCGCCATGCTCCACGTTAGAAAAATTACTGACGCACAGTGAGCCANNCCAGTGCGCACCACGCAGCAAACGCCACAACCTGCCGTATCGGGAATATGAAATTAACGGGTTACTGGCCATAGAAGACCGAACCTATAAACGCAAACCCACGGACAAGCTGTTACGCATTTATCAAGTAACGCTGATCACGCAAAAAGGTTTTGAAAAATTGAAAGAAATTATCCAGGGCGAGGAAAAGCCAACTCCCTCACCTACCACCGCTGACGACGCCAATACCCAGGCCGAACACGATAAGTGCATAGAGCAGCTGCGCGAATGGGGACTTGCCAGTTAGTGAAAGACAAGGCACCCAGGCACTACGCCGCCGAAATAGCACAACTGCCCACGAAAGAGCAACGGCAAGAAGCATTAACCGCAGTACCGCCCGAGTGGCGGGAGTTAGTAAAGAAACACGTGGAAATCACGTTTTTTGTAAACAAGCATAGGACATAAATCATGGCTTACAGGCAGGACTTATTCGCATTCACGCTCAACCAAATGCGGGCTGGTAAAACGCAGGAGGAATTGAGCAAAGAGCTCAATCAGCTGGTGCAGGATTGCCGCAGTACCGGCAAAAAAGGCGAGCTGACACTGACAATCACCGTGCGCCCGGATAAAGGCGATAGCGGCCAGTATTTTTTGCGCCCGAGCATTAAGGTTAAAACACCGCAATTTGAAATTGGTGACACCCTGTTCTGGGGCACACCAGAGGGCAACCTGCAGCGTACCGATCCGGCGCAAGGCGATCTGGATTTACGCATCATCCAGGAAGAAGCCAAACAACCAAAGTTCATTGACGACAAACCGTCGCACGTCAAGACGCTTTAATCGCAACCTTCACCCACCCACTTAAATAAGGTAAAGCAACAATGAATGAGAATTTGGAAACAACCGCCGCGCCACAGCCTTTTGATTTTGCAGCTGCTGTTGAAATTGGAAAGCGCCAAGTAATTGAGACAAAACACAAAGACGTGCCCGTGTATATTGTCCCCAACGATATGAAAGTTGAAACACTTTCGCATCTAGTAAATGAGCAGTTGGAACGCCCGTATCGCCTAAACCAGATGGTGAAACTTATCACGGCGGATAGCTTTATCGATTACTACAACCGTTTTGCGACCGACAGCAGCACCATTTTTGTGGATGACGAAAGCTCTACATTTTTGGCTGTGCTGGATTATCACGACTCACCATCGCTCCCCGCATGGAAAGGCCACAAGGCTACCTACCAGTGCCCAAAAACCAAAGAGTGGAATAATTGGCAGAAAAGTAATAACGAGAAGATGAGCCAAGGGGAATTCGCGCTGTTCATTGAGGACAACATGCGCGAAATTGTTGAACCAAACGGCGCAGCGATGCTGGAAATAGCATCCAGCCTAAAAGCTAAGAACGACGTAGATTTTAAATCTGCGATTCGGTTGGACAATGGCCAGGTGCAGTTCAATTACAGCGAAACAGTTAACGGGCAGGCAGGCGTGCAGGGCCAGTTGAGCATACCTGAGAAGATCAAACTCATCATGTCGCCTTTCTTGCAGGGCGCCGCGTACGAGATTGAAGCACGCTTTCGGTATCGCATCACTCCCAACGGGTTATCAATGTGGTACACGCTGATTCGCCCGCACGTATTCGTTGAGGACGCTTTCAAGGACGTATGCAACGCGATCACCGAAAAAATGGCCAAGGGACAATTGGTACACGGCGTACCGCAAGCCTAACCAAAGGGGCCACTGCAATCGCTGTAGCGGCCCAACTCACCGGGAGCAAGAAAAATGTTACGCATCAACAAAAACACCCACAAAGAAATTATCACGGCCACCGCGATGGTGATTGCACAAACAATGCTGGCCGAACCAAAAACCGAATTGGTGCAGTCCATTGAAAACGAGCTGTCCAGCACTCCATTGCCAGGCCAAATCTGGCCAGGCCACGGTGGCATTTACATGGGCATCATGCGCAGCGAGCAGCATTATTGGAACCTGATTCTAGCCATTGATCCTATGTCGATTTTTAACGGCGCATGGGGCGCAGAAGGAAAAAGTATACCAGGCGCCGACAGCTTCACCGACGGACTGGCCAACACCCAGGCGATGATCAAAGCCGGTCATAAACATCCCATTGTTGAACAGCTGGGCGAATACAACAAAACCGGTCAAGACGGCCACACCGATTTTTATCTGCCCGCCATTCGCGAAAACAACCTGATCAACATTTACGGTCAAGAACACGTTGAGAAGGTTTATCACTGGAGCAGCACCCAGGACTGCGCCTACACCGCGTGGCATCAGGATTTTTCGAGTGGCTACCAGTACGTCGACGACAAGGACTATGAGCGCGCTGCGCGCGCCGTCCGCAGAGAGTTAATCATTTAGTTATTCAACTATTTAACAAACCAAACCGGCGCGAAGCGCTTTAAATTTTTTGGAGAGTGTCATGAAACAACAAATTACACCACCCAACGTCGGCGAATACTGGTCCGGTCAAGGCGGCTTTTATGCCGGTATTGTACGCAACCCGAACAACGGTCAATGCTGGCATTTAATCATGCACGCCGAAGAAATCACGGATATTGCATGGGGCCCACGTGGCAAAGAAATTGCGGATTGCGACAGCTATCACGACGGCACCAAGAACTCAGCCGCGATGCTCGCAAGCGGTTTTGAACACCCCGTGATTGATGCAATAGGCCTGATCGTTGCCGATGGTCACAACGATTTTTACCTGCCTGCACAGCGCGAACTTAATTTGTTGTGCGTGAATCTTCCGGACAAGTGCAGAGATTCATGGCATTGGAGCAGCACCCAGTACGACGCCTACACCGCGTGGTTTCAGGGTTTTTCTGATGGCTGCCAGGACATCTACTACCAGTGCTATGAGCGCGCTGCGCGCGCCGTCCGCAGAATCTTAATCATTGAGTAATTCAGCAATTTAGACAACAACCCAGGGCGCGCAGCGCCCCTTACGATTTTTTTAGGCATGGCACTACATAAGGACTTACCCATATACAAGTCGGCGTATGACTTGCTATCGATCACCACGGAAATCACGCGCAATATTCCGCGCGATTTTAAACGGTTGATCGGTGAAAAGGTGCGCGAAGAATGTGTGGAAATTTTGGTACTGATTTTTAAAGCCAACGTTGCCACACACAAAACGCTGTATATCGAAACTCTGCTGGAACGCTTGCAAGTGATCGAGCTACTACTACGACTCTCGCGAGACAAACGTTTTATCTCGACAAAGCAGTACAGCAGGGCAATCGATGTGACCGACAGTATCGGTAAACAATCCAGCGGATGGAAAAAGCAGCAACTGGCAGCGTCGCCCGCTGCTGAGCCGTCAGGGCAGCTCAGCCTGTGCGATTAATATCTGGTCGTGCCGCTGGCCAACCGGCCACCGCCAAGCGCAACCAAGGGAACCGGCAGCAGCCTGCAGCACGTTGAACAGGCCCTGCGCAGTTATCGGGCTGAGAAATCGGCCTGACGACGTAGATAGCACGACACAACCCAGAACGACGCCAACAACGCGTGGAATCAGGATTTTTCAAATGGCAACCAGAACATCAACAACAAGGACTATGAGCGCGCTGCGCGCGCCGTCCGCAGATATAAGCGCTGCCAGCGCCATGCCACCTTTTACGCTCGACGATTTAGCCAGCGCATATTTTGACTGCAGAAAATCCAAGCGCAACAGCATCAACGCGCTGCAATTTGAAATTAATCTGGAACGCAACCTGACCGAGTTGCGCGACCAACTGTTAAACGGCACCTACACCATTGGACAGACAATCTGTTTTGTCATTACCCGACCAAAACCCCGGGAAGTGTGGGCCGGCCAATTTCGCGACCGCATTGTGCACCATCTGTTGTACAACCACCTTGCGCCCATTTTTGAGCCAACGTTTATCGCCGACAGCTGCGCATGCATACCAGGGCGTGGCACACTCTATGCCGCCCAACGCTTAGAACATAAAATTCGTAGCGCTACACAAAACTGGTCGCAGTCCTGCTACTACTTAAAATGCGACCTCGCGAATTTTTTTGTCAGCATCGACAAACGCATACTGCGCCACCTGCTATTACGCAGCATCGCACATCCATGGTGGCGCGCACTGGCTGACCGGGTGCTTATGCACGACCCACGGCAAAACCATGTGCTGCAAAGCTCACCACACAAGATGGCGCTAGTACCCGAGCACAAGCGCCTGAGCAGCCAGCCACCGCACTTGGGTTTACCCATTGGCAATTTAAGCAGCCAATTTTTTGCCAACATTTATTTAAACGAACTGGACCAGTTTGTTAAACACACGCTACGCGCGCGGCACTACATACGCTACGTGGATGACTTTGTCATCCTGCACCCGGATGCACGCTGGCTTAACAACGCCAGGCAGCGCATAGAACGCTTGCTAGCCGAGCATCTTCACCAGCAGCTAAACCCGACCAAAACAATTATTCAGCCCGTTGTGCGCGGCGTGGATTTTGTCGGCCAGGTGATTAAGCCATGGTGCCGAACAACCCGGAAGCGCACGCGCAACGAAGCGATCACGCGCGTGCAGCAAATACCCGCTGCGCAGCTGCGCGAAACCGCCAATAGCTATTTTGGCCTGCTACGCCAGGCAACGCACAGCCATCAAAACCGCGTGAAGCTGGCAAAGGCGCTGATGCTGCGCGGCAAAGCGGTGAATGTTGATTTAACGAAAACATATAAGGGAAATGCACATGGATGATGCAGAGCGGCAGTGTATTAAGTGCGAGGAATTTTGGCCAGATGACGCAGAATTTTTCAATGCAGGAAAAAGTTTCTGTATTGCCTGCGAAAAGGAACTCAAAAAACACCAACCAAACTCCATTTTACTTATGCCAGCAGAACTTTTTGAAAAGCAGATGAGAAAGTGTCGCGAGGCCAGATCAAAAGCTTTAGAAAATTACTCAAATGGAGGCGGCAAATTAGCCGCAAGAAAAATATGATCAACGAACCACACAACAACATTGCAAAAAACCTTATACACGAAGGTCGCTTGATAGAAGCCGGATTTGAGCAGCTTCGAAAACTAGTAATTCCAGAGACTGCACCGCAGGCGCAAATCGATGACATGCGAATGGCTTTTATGGCGGGAGCGCAACACCTGTACGCCAGTATCATGAACATTCTCGATCCAGGACTGGAACCGACCGATGCCGACATGCGCCGCATGCACATGATTGATTCAGAACTCGCTGAATATGCGAAAAAGCTGAAAGCTGAACTCACCACCAACATGAATAAAAAATCATGAACATCAAAGACTTCACACCCACAAAAGAAACGATAAGCCTTCACGGGCTTGGATTTATTCAATTGCTCCTGCCGAACAATCAACGCCTGCATGTTTGGCACCCAGATTTACCGCGCCGCAACTGCTACGAACACAGCGCGATTCACAACCATCGTTTTGGCTTTGAATCGCGCGTCTTGAAAGGCAAGCAGTGCAATGTGCGTGTAGAAGTGGAGCTCGCCAAAGAAGGAACACACCAGGTCATTAGCCACAACGGTCCACGAAGCCCCAAAGGGGGGCGAATCAGCTACCCGGTAGCCGAGTGCAATATTTACCGAGGACCAATCGAAGAATATCACCCCGGCGATACATACTGGATGAGCGCTTATGATTACCACCACACGCCATGCAACGGCATTGTCATTACGCTGAT
Organism: Marinagarivorans sp. UBA5868; assembly: GCA_002432095.1. Lineage (GTDB taxonomy): Bacteria > Pseudomonadota > Gammaproteobacteria > Pseudomonadales > Cellvibrionaceae > UBA5868. The sequence goes on from DJFQ01000205.1 coordinate 28,401, forward strand.
GCAAAAACTTGATGAGGGCCAGGTTCACTCAAACAGCCTATGCGTTAAGGGTGTGGATTTCCATTATGACTTTGATCGGTTTCAGCTGCCGCCGGAAACTTTGTACGAATACGTTATTGATGCGTTTCGGAGTTGAAACCAATGAGTGAATTTAATATTTACAAGCCTAACGACGAAATCAAACCTCTATTCATTCCGTTGAGTTCGAAATACTACGATCAGTACAAATCTGGTGAAAAAAGTGAAGAACTACGCCTATATGGCCCACGCTGGAACGAGAAAACCTGCCCGCCTGGGCGCAGGGTGATATTGAGTCGTGGATACGGGAAAAAGCACCGCATGACCGGGGTTATCTGGCAATTTAAAAAGCAAAGAGCGACTACGTTCGGAAGCACCTACCGCGCCGCTGTATTGGATGTTTATGGAACCCTTGAAGTGGATATCGCGGTGATGCTTATCACCGAACTGAGTGAGGTAAACCGGTGAAACCAGCACTAAGATACCACGGCGCAAAATTTAGAATTGCGGGATGGGTGATGAGTTTTTTTCCGCCGCACAACACCTATGTGGAGCCATTCGGCGGCGCGGCCGGAGTTTTATTGCAGAAGCCCCGCTGCTATGCCGAGATCTATAACGATCTCGATGGCGATATTGTTAATTTTTTTCGCGTCCTACAGGACGAATCCAAATCCCAAAAGCTGGTGAGTAAATTAATAGTCACGCCGTTTGCACGTGAAGAATTCGACCTAGCTTACGAAGAGACGGACGACGAAATTGAACGCGCGCGTCGCACCGTTATTCGATCAACGATGGGATTTGGCAGCGCAGGAGCAACGAAAGGCGGCACCGGTTTTAGAATTGACATGCGCAGAACATATGGTACCGCGTCACACCTTTGGGCCAAGTATCCTGAATCAATAGCCGCCATAACATCCCGTCTGCAGGGTGTGCTTATAGAAAACCGCCATGCGATCGAGGTAATGCAAAAACATGATGCCAATGACACCTTGCATTTTGTTGACCCTCCCTACGTTGAAAGCACACGCACTGGCGGAAATAGATATTACCGACACGAATTGAGCGATGACGACCATCAAGAGTTGCTTAGCACACTGAAATCACTGCAGGGAATGGTGGTTTTATCCGGTTACGAAACAGATATGTATAACGACATACTCACTGGATGGGAGATCCACCGAATTAAAGCCCGCATTTCCGCCCACAGGGGAACGACATCACGAACAGAATGCGTTTGGATCAATCCTCAGTGTGCAGAACAGGTGGCTCAAAAGAATCTTTTTGACCAGGTAAGCTCCATATGAAATCCATCCGCCAAAAAAACAACATGATCAAACGCGCTCGCGCGGGCGTTAAAGGGCTGGTAATTAGCTGGCACGACAAAGACCCGCTGCGCGATACGCAGGCGCACATCCAGGGCACCGTCACGCACAAAAGCCCCCTATTCCGCCTGTGCGCGCAAAAAGTGTTTAGCGATTTTAAAGACTGGATTGTGCACCACCAGCCATTCCACTGGCTGATTACAATCACCGTCGTTTTTGTTTACGACAACGGCACTCAGCAAAACGAAATACGAGAGCTTGAGGCATACGCGACGCTGGACCGCATCAACGAACACTCGCTGGACGCCATACGCGACGCGCTACGGCATGGCGATGCCAACCGCTACACGCACACCGAATTTCGTGTGGAATGCATCGACACCAGCGACAGGAGGGCCGCGTGATGATGGACGCAATCATTCAATGGCTCGCCGCCGCCACGCTCAACCAAACACCAGAAGATTTTGCGGCGGGCATTGCGCTGGCGCTGCTGAGCGTTACCGGCGTTTTATTAAGCACAAGCCTGCATCCACCAATCCGAATCACCGGTTTCTTGTGCGGACTGCTCAGCCAACCGCTTTGGTTTTACATCGCGATCACGTCCTACAACCTGGGGCTTTTTATCAACTCAATATTTTTTACGGCCATGTGGTTTTACCGCTTTGTGCCGGCCCTGCGCGCCAAAAAAATTAGTCCGGAGGCCCAATGAAAAGTAAACGGTTGACTTACACCGTCGCCGCGCTGCTGCTGACGTGCTGCTTTAGCGTTATCACCTACGGGTGGATGACAGATTGCCGCAACACTGCCGGCGTTTATGTTGATTGCGAGGGATAAGCTGTGACAGAACAAGATATCAATGTCGATCAACTCGCCGACGCTATTGCTAAGAAACTGCGCCTACTGCCGCCCACAGACAAAGTGCTGTGGGATGCAAAAGAGTGCGCGGAGTATCTGCGTATGAGCGAAAAACATTTTATGGATCGCGTTTCAAAAACGATGAAATTCCCTAAACCAATTAAGCTGCCCAGCGAGACCGGACGGCGCGCTCACTCCCGCTGGTACGCCAGCGAAGTGATGGACTGGGCCAAATCCTATAAGCAGGCATCGTGATGATTTACCCGAGCCAGGTTGCCGAGCAATTTAAACAACATGCAGGCAAAAAATATTGCCCATCGAACGGCACGGAAGGTGAGTTATTCCAGGAAGCCTATTGCCACCGATGCGAGCACGACAAGTTTAATGGCATGGGCGGCGAATCGTGCCGCATCCTGCTGGAAACCATGGCGTGGAATGTTGACGATGAGTACTACCCAAAGGAATGGATCATCGCGACCGACGGCCAGCCAACCTGCACGAAATTCAAAGACCGCGAAGAAGCACGGGCGGAACGCGCGGCAAAGCGGCGGGCGCGGAAGCAAAAGGCGAAGCATTTGCACCCTAACTTAACTCTGTTTTGACCCTCAGTTCACATCCGCAGCGACATATTCGGATTCGGACAATGGCTTAGCATCTTTGAAGGTTTTCACCTGCGTCACTTTCAGGTCATTAAAAATTTTAGGGTGCTCCAGCAGCTCAACAATGGCGGGATGATCCTCAGGGGTGTCGCTCAACCATAACTGCAGGAACGTTGGATCGTGCGGGAGCATCAGCGGGAAGGCTTTATCGTGATAGGGCTCAAATCTGGGGTGGCTGTCGCGAGTGATGATGGCCGCACTGTAGCAGCCGTTGGGATATGGCCGGTAAACGCATCCAAGCAGTATCGGCTGAACCGACTCAACTAAATATTGCCGGTTTTTACCATCGATCATTTTCCCTTCGCCAATGCCAGTCGCTATTAATATGCCACGGTGATGCCGAATCGCTCCACGCCAGTATTGGGAAACAAGGTTTCTGGCATTAAACGTCGTAAGCTTGTTGTTTACCCGGAGTGCGTCGCCGTCCTCTGCGCAGTCAAACCACCATGTGGCGTCAACCGTGGCAATGCCACCATCACGACGAATAACCAGGTCATTCAATTGCCTTGAGGCGTTACCACCAAAAGCGGGATAAAAATGCACCAGTTCGCCCACGCCGCGCTTGATGACCAAACCCGCCTCATTCAATAGGTCGGCAAGCTCGTGCAACTGGCGGCTGCTCACGTGCCGCCTGGCGTATCCACACATAACGCACCTCCATTAGTCGCTACCGCTTAGAAAACGAGACGACGCGCCCTTTTCTGGGCTCAGTAACCACCGTCAACATAGGGCTGGTTTCGCTACGCACGACTGGCCAGCCATCCTTATCAACAATAGCAAACGCACCAAATTTAATGTCGCTAATTTGAATGACCATGCAGAGCACGTATTGATCCGCCCGCAGGGGTGTCCAGTCGTGCGCTAAAAAATCGCCATTTGTGATGTAGCTAGCCACCATTTTTCCAGGCCGAGCAAAACGGAGGCGGCGCGCGCCGGCCTTGCAGATAAACCCCAACCAATCAACAGCCGATACTGCCGGCGGCTGGCCGGGCCCTGACTTGGCTTTGGTTTTAAGGAATGCTTTACCGCCGGGGATATCCCCCAACGTAGCGGCGCATCCGTTGTGTGAATAGTGTCTTATCGCTGGCATACTGTATTTATATACAGTATTTTAGAGTGCATCAAATATATTTTTTCTATGGCTGGAATTTAATCCAACAGCTTCGCTATATCCGCCGCACTCTTGTTGTAATAAACCAACAACTGCTTAATATCGCGATGGCCGGTGGTGCGCGCCAGATCGAGAACATCCATTTTTCCGGCCAGCCTGGTGGTGGCCTCATGACGCGTGTCGTGGAAGGTGAGATTATTGATACCTGCCGCCGAGATTGCCCGGTAAGCCAACGAACTCAACACATCCGCCCGCAGTCGGAAGATTGGTTTACCATCCTCCCAGGGCTCCAGCTTTTTCAGCAACTCCACCGCTCGCTTTGATAGTGGAACGTCCCGGCCAAAACCGTTTTTTGAATCCCGCACGCCTGCAGTTTTTGCTTTAAAGTTCACATCGCCAGGCATGAGTGCGCATATCTCTCCGGCCCGCATGGCCGTTTCTATCGCAAATAAAAATGCGACCGCCGTGCGCTGTTGGTGCTGCAAAACAGGCCGATCTTCACGGTACATGCACGCAATACAGAATGCAGCAATTTCGTGATCAAACACTCGACGGTCACGGTGAGGTGGATTCTTTGGCCGCTTCAAATCCTGCATGGGGTTGCCGGTCATGAGTCGCCAACGCCGCGCCTCGGTCAAGCAACTCGATATCAGATTCAGCTCACGATTAACCGTGGAAGGTTTCACTTTTTTGAGGCGCAGCGCCACCCACTCGTCAAAGTGCTCGCGCCGCAAATCGCTTAGCAATACCTTGGCAATGGGGTAATTTTCAAACGCAAGCAGCCGCACCTTTTCCCAACGGGAACCCTTTTTTTTGCTGGAAATTTCGTGAGAGTAACGAATGAAAATATCACCCAGGGTGTGTGTCGAACTTGCACCGACTGCCAGCTGACTTAATTCATATTCCGTTTGCGCTGCCCAGTTTTTAGCTTCTTGCTTGGTCGTAAAAACTTTCGATTTTCGCAAACCGCTTACATATACCTCGGCCCTGGTGCCACCGGTAGCTGTCTTGCGATACGTCGCCATGCGTAATCCCCTCGCGTAAAAATGCGTAATGCACAGGCAGGAATATACGATTATTTACGCTTTATTGCGAGATTAAAAAATATACGCTATGCTTTGAAAGCCTTGATTTTAAAGGGTTTGAGGCGGTTTGAGGGAAATTGCTATTTTAGCGATGGTGCCCGAGGCCGGACTTGAACCGGCACGACCTTGCGATCGACAGATTTTAAATCTGTTGTGTCTACCGATTTCACCACTCGGGCAGAGTGCTTTTACCTCGGCGGGTAAAAGAAAAGTGGAGGCGCGATCCGGAGTCGAACCGGACTAGCTGGATTTGCAATCCAGAGCATAACCGCTTTGCTATCGCGCCGTTTGAGGGCCGGAATTCTAGCGGAATCGTTTTAAAAATCCTAGTGTTTTCTGAGGCTTAACCTGAGATTGTTGCACGTGATCGGGATTTAATCGCCCGGCTCACTGCCTGCGTCACATTACTTGTTATCCACGTCCGGCAACAGAAAGGGCCAGGCTGCGCGAAGATACAACACCATCGACCACAAAGTCAGGACGGCGGCGCCTGCGAGCGCAATATA
>DJFQ01000188.1 GCA_002432095.1 Marinagarivorans sp. UBA5868
CCACCGTCCGTGTTTGCGCGTATTCCCGAATTGGTCGAGCGCGCCGGAAATGCCGCACAAGGAGGCGGATCTATCACAGCCTTCTATACTGTATTGACAGAAGGTGATGATCTGCAGGATCCGATTGCCGATTCGGCGCGCGCGATTCTCGATGGCCATGTGGTTCTCTCCCGCCAGTTGGCAGAGGAGGGAATTTACCCGGCGATTGATATCGAAGCTTCCATCAGCCGGGTAATGCCCAGCGTGGTGAGTGAGGGCCATTTAAAAGGCGCGCTGCAATTTAAACAATTGCTTGCCCGCTATCGACAAAACAAGGACCTGATCGCAATTGGGGCTTACAGCCCCGGCAGTGATCCGGTGACGGACCGCGCCATTGAGCGCTATCCGCATTTGGTGCAATTCATCAGCCAGGGTATTCAGCAGAAAGCGCCGCTGGTGGAAAGCGTGAATATCCTGCAGACCTTGTTGACCGCCGGACAAGACGCCGGGACAAAACCCCGGGGACCGGAGCCCCGGCGGCCGGAACCCGCCAAAGCCATGCCGAAGAAGGCGCCGGGTGTGCGATAACATTAGTCGCCGCTGCTGCCAACTCGGCAATACCCCACGGACGACGTACGCATACAGTTATCTCAGCAAGCGCAGCTAAATCCATTTAGCGGGCAGTGGTCCTAATTTAGCGGGCAGTGGTCCTATGAGCCGAGCAACACGTCTGAACATGGTGTTGGATATTGCGGAACGAGCGGAAAATAAAGCCGCCGAAGCGTTTGAAATGGCGCGCCGTCTCTGGTTGGAAGATCAGGAAAAAATGGTGGATCTGCAACGCTATTATCAGGATTACGAAAATGCGTTTACCCAACCCACCATGCGTCTGCGCGCGCAGGACATCGCGCAACAACGCGGTTTTTTACAGCAGCTTGCGGAAGCGGTGCGGCAGCAGGCACAGGTCGTTGAGCGTCGCCGCACCATCGCCGACACCAAGCAAGTGGACTGGCGAACCGCTCATTTGAAACGTCGCGCCTTGCAGGAGTTAGTGGCACGCGTGCGCGCCGATGAGCAGCGCATGTTGACACGCAAAGAAGAAAAAATGCTCGACGAATGGTTTAACCAAACGGCGCAAAGACGCGCGGAGACAGGACAGCAGCATTAAATTGAGCGTTGTTGTTTGCCTCCACGCAATCATTATTGTCTTTCTTTTCCTGCCAACACTCCAGCAGATTTACAGATTGAGTAAACGCAAAATAGCGCCTTTGTCGTAATGTTTTTTTGCTCTCGACCATTTCGCTATAAAAAAGCATTTTCTGTAGCAATATCGACTAAAAAATGGCGCGCAAAAAAACGGATGCCGCTTGTCAGCAAAGGCATTTTATTAGGGTGTAGCTAGACTTTATTTCAATAGAGAAATTTGCGCTCTCGCCTGTTTCCCTCTTCTGTGATTTGGATATCCCGCTTATGGCAACCGTTGTGGGCTACCACTTGCCCAGTGATTGTTCTATTGCACAGATTGAAAGTCTGCATCGGGATTTGACGAGGCTGTTGGATGCCGGAAGCGCGGTTGATTTTCACTGCGACGCAGTGAACCGAATCGACGCGGTGGGCGTGCAGACCCTATTGGCGTTTGTTGCGGCAATGACCAATCAAGGCTTGAAATGGCAGTGGCAAAATCCGTCAGCGCGTCTTTGCTCTGCAGTGCGCCTGCTGGGTGTTGGCCAACTGCTCAATTTTCCAATGAGTGATTAACCAAACTGGCTTTAGCGAACGGAGAGATTCATGGCCAAAATTCTCGCAGTTGACGATTCCACGTCCATGCGTCAAATGGTGGCGTTTACCCTCAGAGGTGCCGGACATACAGTAGTAGAAGCCAGCGATGGAATGGAGGCATTAAATGCGGCTAAAGGCGAACAGGGCATAGAACTGGTGATCTCCGATATTAATATGCCGAATATGGATGGCATCTCTTTAGTCAAAGAGTTGCGTGCAATCCCGCAATTCAAATTCACACCCATTTTAATGTTGACCACAGAGTCCGGCACAGATAAAAAACAGGAAGGAAAAGCCGCCGGTGCAACCGGATGGATTATAAAACCCTTCAATCCTGATCAACTGCTGGCAACGATCAAAAAGGTGCTTTGATCACCACAATAATCACCGCCGAAGGGTTGATTTGAACCATGAGCGTCGATCTCTCACAGTTTTATCAAGTGTTTATCGAAGAGAGTTTTGAAGGACTGGACGCGATGGAAACAGCCCTAATGGGACTGGACACCGAACAGCCCGATAAAGAAGCGATTAACACCGTATTTCGCGCGGCCCACAGCATTAAAGGCGGTGGGGCGACTTTCGGTTTTACTGTGCTCGCCGAATTTACTCATACGCTGGAAACCTTGCTGGATCAGTTTCGTTCCGGAGTGCGCGTCATCTGCCGAAACGATGTCGATCTGTTATTGCAGTCAGTCGATTGCATGCGGGAATTGCTCGATCAGTTAAAGATAAAAAATAATCGACCTACCCACCGCTCCGAGTCGCTGAAAGCGGTATTCGAAGCGATACTCAGTCAATGTCCCGCGACGGCGCAGGCAACTGCGCGTAAAGATATCGACACTTCCGATGCAGCGCCGAAAATCACCTGGTCAATTCATTTTGTTCCGGGGGTGAATATTTTAAAAACCGGCAACGATCCTCTGCGCATATTTACCGCGTTAGAAGACTTGGGTGAATTGCAGGTTAAAGTGCGGGTGGACAAGTTGCCGCCTTTCGCTGAGCTGGATGCCGAATGTTTGTATTTAAGCTGGGAGTTGACGCTCGATGGCGCTGTCGATGAAGCGACGATTCGCGAGCAATTTGAGTGGGTCATCGACGAATGTGATCTCACGATTAGCAATCTCAGCGCGCAATCTGAATCCCCACCAGTGCAATTGCCTGCCGATGCGCAGAAATACGCGGCAGATAACGAAAAGCCGCTTAAAAAATCCCCCACTGCAGAGTCGTCCTCCATCCGCGTCGGCATCGATAAAATTGATAATTTGATCAACATGGTGGGTGAATTGGTCATTATCCAGTCCATGCTGGGGGAGATCGGCAGTGATTTTACCCCAGGCAGATTACCAAAATTGATTGAGGGCCTGGAGCAGCTGGAGCAGAACACGCGGGAGTTGCAGGAAAGCGTGATGCGGATTCGTATGTTGCCGATCAGTTTCAATTTCAGCCGCTTCCCGCGCATGGTCCGCGATTTGGCTGCCCAGCTGAATAAAAAAATCCATTTGGAAATGCATGGCGAGCAGACCGAGCTGGATAAAACGGTTATGGAAAAAATCGGCGATCCACTAGTGCATTTAGTGCGTAACGCGGTGGATCACGGCATTGAGTCGCCGGAGCGTCGCGCCGCCTCCGGCAAGCCGGAAACCGGTCGGTTGACTCTGAATGCGTATCATCAGGGCGGCAACGTAGTGATCGAAATCAGCGATGACGGCGCCGGGTTGGATCGCGAAAAAATTCTGCGCAAAGCCCAGGAGAAGAACTTATTAAGCAGTGTTGATGCGGCAATACTAACGGATGAACAAGTTTACGATCTTATTTTTCAGCCGGGATTTTCCACTGCAGAGACAGTCAGCGAAGTTTCTGGTCGCGGTGTGGGTATGGACGTGGTGAAAACCAAGATTGCCCAATTAAATGGCTCTGTCGAAATTCAGTCGACGATAGGCAAGGGCACACGTCTGATTATCAAGGTGCCGCTGACCCTGGCGATTATGCCGACCCTGATGATTATGCTCGGTCAACAAACTTTTGCCTTGCCGCTGGCCAGTGTGAATGAAATCTTTCACATGGATTTGCGGAAAAGCCATGTGGTGGATGGGCAAGAATGTATCGCCATTCGCGATCAGGCTATTCCATTATTCCACTTGAAACAGTGGCTGGTGAAAGGCACGGAAACTGTTCGCTTGCAGACCGAAGCCCATGTAGTGATTGTCAGCGTCGGTACACGTCGTGTCGGTTTTGTGGTTGACCAGCTCATCGGCCAGGAAGAAGTGGTTATCAAGCCGCTGGGCAAAATGTTGCAAGGTACGCCCGGCATGGCTGGCGCTACGATTACAGGGGACGGTACCATCGCCCTGATCCTCGATGTGCCCGGTATGTTGCGCCGCTATGCACGCGGTACGCATTCCTGGGGGCATAATTAAACTCACTCATCATCAACTTTTATTGAATGCAACGGATGCTGTTACACAGTATGACGTTGCGGAGTATTGTTCATGCCATTGAGGGTGCTGATTGTCGACGATTCCAATTTCTTCCAGCTTCGGTTGAAGGAGATTATTGGTCAGCACCCAGACTTGCAGGTTGTTGGTACTGCCAGCAATGGCCGCGAAGCGGTTGAAAAGGCCGCAGAATTGCGTCCCGATATCATCACCATGGATTTTGAAATGCCAGTGATGGACGGCGTCACTGCCGTCAAGCACATCATGGCCAACCGCCCTGTACCTATTCTGATGTTTTCCTCGTTAACCTATGAAGGCGCGCGCATTACTCTCGATGCGCTCGCGGCAGGTGCGATGGATTTTATCCCCAAAGATTTTGCAGAAGTGTCACGCAACTCCAGCGCGTTAAAAGAAAAACTGCACGAACGTTTATTGACGTTAGGACGTTCGGCCCATCGCTCCGGAACCAGTTTGCCCAGTACGCCGACGCGTCCAGAGCCAATCGGTAGCGTTGCACCGGTTGCGCCGATTGCATCACCCAAACCGATAGCGCCGGTGCCGAAAGTCTCCAGTGCGACAGCCGATAATTATCGGTTGAAGAAAGCCCCCAAATTGCTGGTGATTGGTGCATCTACCGGTGGTCCGGTTGCGTTGAGTGAAGTACTGGCTGGGCTTCCGGAAAACTTTCCATTACCCGTCGTGCTGGTTCAGCATATGCCAGAAAATTTCACCAAAGCCTTTGCCGAGCGATTAAATCGCCAATGCAAAATTCGCGTGCGCGAAGCGGTGGATGGTGATGTATTGCAACCCGGCCTTGCGCTGTTGGCGCCGGGCGGCAAGCAAATGATGCTGGANNGCGGTGGATGGTGATCTCTTACAACCCGGACTTGCCTTGCTTGCGCCCGGCGGAAAACAGTTGATGTTAGATAAGCGCAATGGTGGCTGCGTCAAGATTTTACCCGACGATGATCGCGTCAATTATAAGCCCTCGCTCGACATTACCTTTGGCTCAGCCGCCAACACATATGGCGACAAAGTGCTTGGCATTGTATTAACGGGGATGGGATCAGACGGTTGCAAAGGTGCGCATCTTTTGAAGCAAGCAGGTTCTTCCATATGGTCA
>DJFQ01000076.1:0-2326 GCA_002432095.1 Marinagarivorans sp. UBA5868
GCCAATTTCTCGGCTATGTCGGCTGTGTGTTCGATATAGGCGAACGGCGCCGCATGGAGGCCATCCTGGATGCGCAAAAACGTGCTTTGGAACAAAGTGTGAGCAGCGCGCCGCTGCGGCAAATACTCGAGGTGTTTATCCAGGCGGTGGAAACTCAATCCGGGGGGCATGCGCTGGCGTCGATCATGTTGGTTGATGAAACCGGCGATCGGTTGACGATGGGTGCGGCACCCTCGCTGCCCGAAGCCATTCGCCAGGGGTTGGATACGCTGCCCGTCGGNNCCGCGCTGCACTAACTATCGCCGCCTCGCACTGGACCATAACATCCGCGCCTGCTGGTCGACCCCGGTATTTTCCTCGGAGGGCAGCTTGCTGGCGACAATTGCCCTTTATTATCCGCAGACGATAACCGCCCCACCCCCCGGTGACGTGCAGATGGTGGAGATTCTCGGCAGTACAGCGGCGCTGATCATCGACAAAACCATCGATACCCGCTTGCGCCGCGAGGCCGAACAGAAATTGCGTGCCAGNNATCGCCGCAAGGACGAGTTCCTGGGCATGCTGGCGCACGAACTGCGCAATCCGCTGGCGCCGATCAGCAATGCGTTGCAGATTATGCGGCTGAGCACCGATATCGCCGCTGTCGGCGATATGCGTGAGCTTATCAATCGCCAGCTGAGCCAGATGGTTCGCCTGGTGGATGATCTGATGGACGTATCACGTATTACCCGCGGCAAAGTGGAGTTGCGCCGTGCGCGCATCGAATTAGCTGATGTGTTGCAGAACACGGTGGAGGTAGTCCAGCCGTTGCTCAACGAACGCGAGCAGAATCTGCGTGTTCAACGTCTGCACCGCCCGGTATGGCTGGATGCGGATTTCACGCGGCTTTCCCAGGTGTTTACCAACATCGTTAACAACGCCTGCAAATACACTCAAATCGGCGGCACCATCGAGATTGATCTTCGTCTCGAAGATGAGTGCGTGGTGGTGGCGATACAAGATAACGGAATGGGTATTCCGGCGGACAAGCTGCCCTACATTTTCGAGATGTTCTCCCAGGTGGAAGACCCGCTCGGACGCACCCATGGCGGCCTTGGCATTGGTTTAACCCTGGCAGAGCAGCTGGTGAAACTGCACGGCGGCAGTGTGGTGGCCAAGAGCGATGGAGAAGGCAAAGGCAGCCGGTTTGAAGTTTGTCTGCCACTGGCGGAGGCGTCACCGGCCGACCGTTCTACGGTCGCTGCAGCACCGGCGGCAGCTCCCGGAACTTTGCGGGTGCTGGTGGTGGATGACAATCGTGAATCGGCAAAAACCCTGGGGCAGCTGATTGAGCTTTTGGGGCACCAGACATGGGTCGCGTTCGATGGCCCCGAGGCGCTGGCGGTGGCGGAGCGCGAGGTACCCGATTTGGTGCTAATGGACATAGGTATGCCGGAAATGAACGGCTACCAAGCCTGTGAATTGATGAAACGGAACCCGGTGCTGCGAAATACGGTGATGGTTGCCCAGACGGGTTGGAGTGAAAAACGNNGCAAAACGTTGAGCGTCAGCTGCCCGATCGGTTTTTGGTAAAACGCGTCGCCGTAGCTTGCAACGGATCGTCCGGCCAGGGGTGCTTGGGATAGCGCCCTTTCATCTCTTTTTTGACATCGTGGTAGCTGGTGCGCCAAAAGCCGGCGAGATCCTGGGTAACCTGTAGCGGACGCCGTGCCGGCGATAGCAGGTGAATCAGCAGTGGCACCTTGCCTTGCGCCACTCTAGGTGTGGTTTCACAGCCGAACATTTCCTGCAGTTTTACCGCCAGCACCGGGGGGTTCTCACGATAGTCGACGGCTATGCGCGATCCCGAAGGCACTTGAATATGGATCGGGGCCCATTCGTCCAGCTGTTGCGGCAGCGGCCACGGCAGTTGGGCGGACAGGGCAGCGCCTAGATCCACGCGGCGCAGGTCGTCCAGCTTGCGCACCTCCAGTAGATAGGGTGCCAGCCAATCCTCCAAACGGTTTAACAGCGCGGCATCGCTCACGTCTGGCCAGGGTTCGCCCAGGTGATGGCGCAACAGTTCCACCCGCGCCTGCCATTGCCGATGGGCTTCCTCCCAGGGCAGCAGGTCCAAGCCCCGCCGACGAATAAATTGCGCGAGTGCACGTTGTTTGTCTGCTGCCGCTACTTCGGTCAGCGGTTCTCGCCACCAAAGGATGGCACCGACTTTAAGCCGCCGCTCGGCGACGAAACGCTGCTGTCCATCGTCCCACTCCAGCACCTTTTCTTCGCGGACCAGTTCCCGCAGTTCATCTTCGAACAGGTGGGGATCCAATTCTGTTGC
>DJFQ01000076.1:2407-2591 GCA_002432095.1 Marinagarivorans sp. UBA5868
GCAATCCGGTCCGGGTAGGCGAGAGCCAGTAATAGTCCATAAAAGGTTCCTGACGAGACTTTGGCCTGCGGGGCGGAGGCGGGCAGGCTCTGGCGATATTGACGCATCTGCTGCCGCGCGCGCTGGCTCCAAGCATTAGGGACTTTATCGTTCCCTGGGCGGTCCTGCCGAAGCACATCGGCCC
>DJFQ01000088.1 GCA_002432095.1 Marinagarivorans sp. UBA5868
GAGAAGTTCGACTTAATCGCGCATATGTGGCGTATTGCCTACGCCGACGGCGACCTGGACAAGTATGAGGAGTACATCATTCGCAAGGTGGCGGACCTGATTCATCTCGGCCACGGCGAGTTTATCCGCGCCAAACATGCCGCCCGGTCCACTGGCTAAACCTACGCGGTCACCCAAATCATTCCCGCCGATTCCGTACTATAGTTGAAGCCAACAGTCTCGCTGTCCTTCTGGTACACAGACAGCTCAACTATCGGTTGGCGGGAATCCACCATGACAGTGTCGTCCTTTTTTCGCTCGGTCCTAGGTAAAAATAGCAACCGCAATTCAACAGATGGGGCCACAACGCCTAGTGCTGCGGTAGTGTGTCTTCCTGTCCGCGAGCCGAGCCAACTGAGCCAGGGAGAGTGCGAAGAGCGCTTTTATCAGATGTTGTTCGCAGGTAGCCATAACGCACCATTGTCTGTACCGCAAAAGCTGGTGATCAACGTGGTGAGGGATGCTCTCAGCAAGAAGGAACATCGCCTCAACGCCGTGCCACGGTTGCCGATGGTGGTGCCCAAGTTGTTGCGTAGTCTGCGCGATCCCGACAGTTCGGTGCGCGACTACGTTGCCATCGTCAACAAGGATCCCGCGATGAGCGCGGCGGTATTGAAATTGGCTAACAGCGTGTATTTCAACCCGGTGGGCAGTCATATCGGTGATATAGAGCGTGCAATCGTCAAGCTCGGCATCGATGGGCTGCGCTCTGTCCTCTCCGCCGCGGTCATGCAGCCTATCATTCAGCGTGACTCACCTTATTTCTCTCAAACCGGCCAACGCCTTTGGGCGCACTCGCTCAATACTGCGGTTGCGTGCGAAATCATAGGCCATGCCCGCCGCCTTGAGCGCTTTAAGGCTTATCTGCTTGGCCTGATGCACGATGTGGGCAAGATCACGCTGTTTAGCGAGCTGTGTAAGCAGTACAAACTGAACGGCGACACGGCGCCGGGTATGCAGGCATTTATTCCGCCGTTGCAAGCGCAAGCCACTCAATTAAGTGCCGCCATCGCTAAAGACTGGCAACTTCCAGAGGAAATCTGCCAAGCGCTACAGGAACAGGTGAACATCGCCCCCGGCAAACAGGTAAGCGCGTTTGGGCAATTACTGTATCAGGCGAACATTGCCTGCGAAGCCTATGCGATAACACCAAAAAACAAGACTGAAGGTTTGCAGTTTTTGTTGGCAGATTTTGCTCTGCCGAAAAATCTGTTCAACAAGCTGGACGACGTGAGCACGCAAATATAGGCGTTCACGGAAGCGCAATGGTCTCGGTGGATGTGTTACCGCGCATGGAGTCTCGCAAAACGGGCGTCAGCATGCGCAGCACTTTGTCGGCAGTCGCACGATAAGACGTAAGCTTGCCGCCATAAATCCCGATGTAGGTGCCTGCGTTTGCGGTGGCATAGAGCGTTTCCCGCGAGCGTTTATTGGCTTGACGTTGGTCTTTGGGCAACACTCTCACTCCTGCAAAAACCTCTTCAATATCGCCTGCATTGCACTGGGACTTGGGGAAGTAGTGGTTGTAAACAGCTAGCAGGTAATTGATTTCCTCTTGCGTCGGACTCGCCTTCGGCTGAGTGAGCACAACCTCCGTGGTGCCAACCATGGTGAGGCCGCGCCAGGGCAAAACAAATACTGCACGCCCATCCTGCGGTGCCTCGACATAAAAACATCCAGAAAAGGCAGGCTGGCGCAGGACTATATGAGTGCCCTGAACCCAGTCGAGATCCTGCTGAGGCAACCCGCCAAGCGCCGCTACCTCGTTGGCCCAGGGTCCCGCGGCGTTCACCAGCGCACGGCAACGCACAGCAGAACCATCTGGGAAAGTAAGTGTGTAATTTTCGATGTATTCAATTCGCGCAGGCGCAACATTGAAGCGAACTTCGGCTCCTAACGAAACCGCCGACTCCAGCACCGCACGCGTCAGTGCCTGATCATCGGTTTGCGCATCGGAATATCGGAATACCGCCGTCAAATCCTGCTCTTGTAACCCCAGGCTGCCCCAGCGCGATTCCGGCACTCGTTCTATATCCCGGAGCGCACCGCCAGCAAGTAACTGATAACAACACAGCCCCAGATACACCCACCAGGCACTACGCTGACTTTGACGATAGACCGGAATATAGAAATCGCTGCGCCGCACCAAGTGAGGTGCATTGCGTAGTAGGTTGCGCTGCTCTCTTAAACACTCATAAACCAGACGAACTTGAAATGTCTCCAGATAACGTAAGCCACCATGTATGAGTTTGGAGCTGGCCCGAGACGTCTCCACGCCTGCCGCCTCGCGTCGCTCGATCACCAGCACCGATAATCCCTTAGCCGCCGCTGCCTGAGCCGCCCCGGCGCCATGAATACCTGCACCGATCACCACCACGTCATAGTCAGTCATTGAAGCGTTCAAACGAAAGGCACCTTTAACTTAAGCATCGCCCCGATGTTCCAGGTTTCGATCCAGCGAATACCGCGTTGCGCGCACGCTTTCGCCAAGGATTCGTCCACCACATCGTAGACGAACCATTCCCATGGCCCCTGCCAGGGCTGTTCGGGCAGCGGCGGGAGCTTGCGGACATTGCAAATCAAATAATCCACGGGCCGAGACTGAACCCGCGCGTAAGACTGCTGATCGTAACGCGTCAGCACCCATCCAACGGGGCAACGAAAGTGATCCTGCGCCAACCGCAGTACATACAGATCGAACGAAATCAACACACAATCCTGGCGAATCGGCTGCAATACCTGCCAGATCCGGTTGAGAAAGATTTGGCGAGGTATTTGATTAAAAACTTCTGCCTTGATTTCAACAAACAAGCGCGCACCCGGATAAGCGCGCAGCAGGTCTACCACCTCCCTCAGATGGGCTATGGGGCAAGGGAAATATTGTTTTCCCAAGCGCTGAGGTTCATGGGCGCTGAAGCTGCGCAATTTTTCAAGAGGATAATCGCGCACGGCGCCGACGTTGCCGGAGGTGCGAAACAGCTCTTCATCGTGAAACAGCACCGGCTCGCCTTCCAGACTCGCCTGCAGATCGATTTCGATCGCTTTCGCGCCCGCTTGCAGCGCTTTTTCGATGCCGAGCAAACTGTTTTCTGGGTAGAGTTCTGGATAGCCCCGATGCCCCACCCATACCACTTCCGCCTTATCGCTCACGCCAGTCGCCCTCAGTTGTTCACTACAATATGGAGAGTCTATGTATCCGCGTCGAATTTCTGCAACGTTGATATTCAGTTTAGACGTTGATGACCGGCGAGATTACCATTGCAACTGCCATCACATTCCAAGCAGGAGTATGTCTTGTGACAGACCAAGAAAAACCGACTTCCGGTGTTACCCCTTTCGGCGTAGTGAAATTGATCCTGGTGTTATTTATAGGCCTCACCGCGTTATTCGTGGTGTTTGCGGTTTTTGGAGTGTTTGCATGGCTGGCATTGTGGAGCCTGCTACTCAAGCTCGGCGCGGCGGCCGCAGTGATTGCCGTGGCGGCTCTGCTCATTAGCTGGTTGATGCAGCAGGGTAAATCCTAGACACGTTTGAGTGACGCTGGATTTTGTGGGCGGTATTGGATTTAGGACTTGTACTGGATTTAGGAGCTGCACTGGATTTGTAAGTCGTATTGGATTTGTAGTCGCCACCGGGCGCGCGACTATAATGCCCGCCCGGCTTCTCCCTGCAAGGCAAAACAATGGCGCTGCAACACCTGATCGCTCATCGCATTCATAAACCCGCTCCCACCACCCCTTGCGAAATTCGTTTGCGCACGGACGAAATCCGCCGCGATGGCAAAGCGGAAGAACTCTGTCGCGAGCTGAAAAATACCTATATCCGTAAGGGCGGCAAACATTACGGCGCCTTCAGTGACGACACCGCTGGTTATCCGCTGTCCGCCTGGATACGGGAATGGCTGGAGGAGCGTATGCCCTTCTTGAGCCTCGCACAAAAAATCGCTTCACATCTGCAACTGCATATCGACAAAAGCGACACACCGCTGGACAACACTCTACTGATTTTTTACGAGCGTATCGAAGCTGGCGATGGGCTTTATATCATTCTGCTGGACCACACTTCTGGTCAGTATTTTGATGGCGATATGGAACTGTGCGACTCTCGTTATCTCGATACGCAAAGCATTCATCTGGCCGCCAAAATCAAAACGGCAGAATTTCTTAGTGGTGCGAATCAAAGCTATTTATCCATACTGAAATGGCGCGGCGAAAAAGAACTGTCGGACGCATTTACCGAGGCCATGGGCCTCAGCAATAAAATCGACACCGGTGCAGACACCAGTGAATTTCTTGATTTGATTACCGACTACACCTCCGCGCTGCCCGAGGATGTCGCCAAAGAAACTCGCCGCTCCGCGGTGGAGTTTTGTCTGCAGCAGGACAAAGCCGGGCTGCCCGTGCAAATGGAAGAATTGGCCGAACATATTTCCATCCCCGAACAACCCCATTTCACCCACTTCGCCCGCACCACACAGCCGGAGATAAAAAATGAATGGATACCAGATAAAACCCAATTAAAAAACTACGTGCGCATCAGCGGCCGCGACGAACAGCTCAGCATGAGTTTCGCCTCTGCGTGTTTGGGGAACACAGTGTTTTACGACGCGGAATCCGACAGTCTTACCATTCGCAATATTCCTACGGCGTTGAAGTCGCGGCTGATGGAGCATTTGAAGAAAAGCCTGCCTTCTGAATGAGGAATGTAAGAAGGGCCGCATGCGATGCAGCCCACAAAAGCTAAGGCTGCCAGCCGTTTCATCGATGGTCACTTAACCCCGGCACCTCCCCGTGCTAAAGTCGCGGCCCGGGGGACCCTCAGGACCCAGATGTTCAACATGGATGCAAAGGAGATATAACGTCATGCCGATCGTAATACGCCAAAACCACCAGAAC
>DJFQ01000154.1:0-5990 GCA_002432095.1 Marinagarivorans sp. UBA5868
TTTGCCATGGTGCTCGATGTGGTGCATCTGGTGGATCGTCACGCGCGTCCAGTGCACTGGTTTAACCGCCGCGATTATGAATAGTTGCCGCTTATAACCCTACACAGGGGTGATTAGAAAAGTGGGAGAAAATCGCTCTAAAAGATCATCCTAAAGTGTGAAATTCATTCCACTTGCTGCCGCTGGATGCACCTAGACTTGCTACAGATGTAATGCGGAGCAGTGGTAATGACGTTTTCTCGATATGTAGCTCGATATGTGATGGGTGCCTTGTTGGCTTTTGGTGCGGTGATCTCGCTGCACGCAGAGGAGTCTGGTACCGGGTCGGACCTGTGGCTCCTGGCGAAATATGATGCCAATGGCGATCAGATCATCACCATGGACGAAATCAGCGTCCGGCGGGAAAAGCGGTTTGGGCGGCTGGATGTGGACGCGGATGGTTTGGTGTCGTTTGCGGAGTACCAATCACTCGACGTGCAAAAGCGCGAGCTGTTGCTGAAAGCGCGTTTCGACAAGTTGGACCTGAATCACGACGGCGAGGTCAGCGCCGAGGAATACAGCTCTTATCTCGGCTCCTTCGATCGGTTCGATAGCGATGGCGACGGCCGGTTGACCGCCAAAGAGATGAACTCGCGCCAAGTGGCAGCGGTGCAAAAAGCCGGTGACGATACCCGCTGTTTACTCTGGGTTTGTGTGCGGACTTCTCTGGATTGACCCGTTATTTAGGATTGTGAAAACGGGCGCTAAGACGCCCGTTTTTTATTTGTGGCTCAGAACCGTCTTATGGGTCAGAACAGCATACGGTTGAGCTTATCGAGCAGTTCCTGCGGCGGATCCTGGTCAGGATAGCAGCCGTCCACTTCCAGCCCGAGGCTATGCCAGCGCTCGAGATTGTCGCAGGTGAGTAATAGGGGAATTTGTCCGGTATTGCTGTCTTCCCGCAGGCGTTTGATGGTGGTGATGGCATCGTCGCCCGTCAGTTGATCGTCGAGCACAATCACGTCCGGNNGCAAAATAATGTTTTAACTTGCCGTCGATGGCGCGGGCCAACTTGCCGCTGCTATCGGCGACCAGTATGCGCACCCGCGGACTGAACAACTTCACTGTGACCCGGTTGCGGCCGGCTTGTTTTGAGGAATAGAGTGCTTTATCGGCGGCGTTGATCTGGTCGCGCAAGTGCGTGCCGGCGGTATGGTTGATCACCGCGCCGCCGATGCTGACGGTGATATGGGTGGAGGTGGGTGACTCCCGGTGGCGGATATTGAGTGCCTCCACATTCTGACGAATGCGCTCGGCTACGTGATACGCGCCGTCTTCCCGGGTGTCGGTCAGCACGGCGATAAATTCCTCTCCGCCATATCGCGCCACTATGTCGCCGGGGCGGCCGAGGCTTTGCAGTATCGCATCGGCCACTTTGACTATGCAGTCGTCCCCCGCCACATGGCCGTAACAGTCGTTGTACAGCTTGAAGTGGTCGATATCCATAATCAGGATCGCCAGCGCTTCATGATTCCGCGCCGCCTGTTTCCAGGCGTTTTCTGCGCGATCGTCGAAGGTGCGACGGTTGAACAGGTGGGTGAGGCTGTCTCGCTCGCTGAGTTCCACCAGGCTTTGATTAAGGCGTTGTAGTTCATCGCGCATGGCGATGATGCGTTCCATGGCGCGGATCTTGGCGAGCAGAATGGTTTCACTGACGGGTTTGATGAGATAGTCGTCACCACCAACGTCGATGCCTTTGCGCAGATCGTCTTCTTCCGCTTTGCCGGTGACAAAAATGATGGGCAGCCAGAGGTCGTCTTTTTCCAGCCATTCGCGAATCAACCGGGTGGTTTCAAAACCGTCCAGGCCGGGCATTTCCACGTCCATAACGATCATATCCACTCGCCGCGCGTCAAACATCTGCAGGGCTTCTTCGCCGTTATTCGCAACCATGGGGTCATGGCCGGCATTGCGAATGTAATGGCACATGGCGTGCCGCAGCGTGGCACTGTCTTCGACGATCAAAATATTCATGCGGAGTGGCGGCTCATCCGGGTCTACGCTCATAAAGGCCCGCTTGGAATATAGCACAGGGAAAAATTAGCGAATGCTTCGCGATCCACAGTCTCCGGTGTGCTGCGGATTTGCGCCGTTTTAACGGGGTGGCGAAAAGTGGAAATCCAAGGGAGTTTTCTGTATTTTTGTCCGTCTTTTTTCCGGGGCTGTATGCGTTATGTCCATTCCGATTGAGTCCGGCATCTCCGAATTCGACGATATCCGCCCTTACAACGACGTTGAAGTGCGTCCCACCATTGAGCGCTTACTGCGCGACCATGAGTTTCTCGACACCGTTGCCCGTCTCAAGTTGCCCCGTATCAGCCGCTGGTGCGCGCCGGTGCTCAGGCCGCTCGTTCGCCGTGCTTTGCGCAAAGAGATGGATGGCGTTATGAGCGTCGCTGACTTTCAGCAGCGGGTGGAAAAATACGTTCGGCAGCTGCTGGATGACACCGTCACCGAATTGACTATCTCCGGGTTGGAGCACCTCAAGCCCGGCAAGGCCTATTGTTTCGTCAGTAACCACCGGGATATCGCCATGGACCCGGCGTTCGTCAACTGGACGCTGTACCACAACGGCTTTCAGACCTTGCGCATCGCTATCGGCGACAATCTGCTCACCAAGCCTTTCGCCTCGGACCTGATGCGTCTCAACAAAAGTTTTATCGTCAACCGTTCGGCGACGGCGCCGAGGGAAAAGCTCAAAGCCGCGCGCAAACTGTCGTCCTACATTCACCATTCGGTGGTGAATGACAACGCCAATATCTGGATCGCCCAGCGCGAGGGCCGGGCCAAAGATGGCATCGACAAAACCAATCCGGCCATCATTAGCATGCTGGCCATGTCCCGCGCCAAGCCGGAGAGCTTCGGCGAGTTTCTCACCCGCGCCAACATAGTGCCGGTGTCCATCTCTTACGAATGGGATCCGTGCGATGCCTTCAAGGCGCGAGAGCTGACGTTGCTCAAGCGCGACGGGCGTTATGAAAAAGGCGAGCAAGAAGATGTGCGTTCGATTGCCAAAGGTATCTCCGGCTTTAAGGGGCGCGTCCATTTGGCTTTTGGTGAGCCCTTATCCAGCAATATTGCCGACGTGGACGAGGCAGTTGAAATTGTCGACCGCGCTATTCTGTCCAACTATGTCCTGCATATCAGCAACTGTGTTGCTTACGAGATGATCGAACACAAGTCGCCAAAGGTGCCTGTTGGCGCCGATGGTGTGCTGTTTACAGAGATCGACGCTGCCGACGCGCGACGCCAGCTGCAGCAGCGCCTGGAATCCTGTGATCCGCAGTGGCGCGAGATGATGGTGCGTATTTACGCTAATCCGGTATACACCAAACTAAAAGCGCAACAACTGGCAGCGGAACCGCCTGGGGACCATCGTCCCGCTGCGCAGGCATAAAAATGCTGGGCGATTCAGTCAAGCAGGCCATCCAATCGAGTTACTCCCGTTTCCTCAAGTCCCGGCAGCTTAATCCTCGCTACGGTCAGAAGTTGATGATTGCTGCTATCGCGCGCGCTCTCGGTGGCATCCGTCTGGATGATGAGGCGAAACGCAGTGGCGAGGGCCATATCTGCGTGGTAGAAGCGGGTACAGGTACAGGCAAGACTGTCGCCTATCTCCTGGCCGCCTTGCCGGCGGCACAGGCGCTGGGCAAAAAAGTGGTGGTGTCGACCGCTACTGTGGCGCTGCAGGAACAGATTGTGTTCAAAGATCTGCCGGACGTTAAACAGCACAGCGGCCTCAATTTTAGTTACGGCCTTGTCAAAGGTCGCGGCCGTTATCTTTGCCTCAGTAAGCTGGATCGCATTCTGGCGGATAGTCACGACGAACTCGCGTTTCTGTACGACGATGCCGCCGCTGGGGTGTCACCTCACGACAAGCTGCTTTATCAGGGCATGATGGACAAGCTCGCGGAGAACCGCTGGGACGGCGACCGGGACAGTTGGCCGGAAGAGCTGCCCCAAGCGGCTTGGTCGCGGGTGACTACAGATCATCGTCAGTGCACCGGACGGCGCTGCAGCTTTGTCCGTCAATGCGCGTTTTTCAAGGCCCGCGATTCGCTCGATGAGATGGATTGCATCGTCGCCAACCACGATCTGGTGCTCGCCGATCTTGCCCTTGGCGGAGGCGCGATTTTGCCGGCACCGCAGGACACCATTTACATCTTCGATGAAGCGCATCACCTGCCGGACAAGGCGGTGAGTCATTTTTCTGCCCATAGCCGGGTGGTCTCCACCAGTCGCTGGTTAGGCATGACGGAAGGCCAGTGGAAGAGTGTGGTGGAGCCGCTGGCGGATGCGGTGTATTTCATGCAACTCGCCGCGCCTATCGAAAGTACGCTCAAGGCAGCACGCTCGCTGCTGGATGGCGTACAACCCCTGCTGGCGCCATTTATAGAGCAGATGGATCGCAGCGCGCAGACGCCCCGTTATCGTTTTCCCCAGGGCCAAGTGACAGCAGAACTGGAGCTGGCCGCTGGCCATCTTCAGGTGGCTTTTGACGATCTGTATCGTCAACTGGAAAAGCTCTGTAACGAAGTGAACAAAATTCTCGAAAATGAGCATTCTCCCGTGCCCATGGCGGATTTGGAGGCGATTTATCCGGTGCTCGGTAGCTGGTGTGCCCGCGCTGAAGCCAACCGCGAGCTGTGGCGGAGCTTCGCCGACAGCACTCCTGATCCCAAATGGCCAGTGGCGCGGTGGATAACGCTGATCGTTTACGAAGACACGGTGGATTTTGAGTTGGTATCAAGCCCAATTCTTGCGTCGCACACTTTGTCGCAACACTTATGGCAGCCGTGCTGCGGTGCCGTGGCCACTTCTGCGACCTTGACGGCTCTTGGATCGTTCGACCGGTTCCGCCTGCGCGCTGGGACCCCGGACGATGCAACCTACGAAGTCGTCCCCAGCCCCTTTGACTTTGCCCGCAATGGCACATTGCGAGTACCTAAAGGCGCGGTGGACGGCAACTTGGTGGAAGCGCATACCCAGAGCATTATTCGCCTGCTACCGGAGTTATTGGATGCTCGCCAGGGAACGCTGGTGTTGTTTGCCTCTCGGCGGCAGATGCTCGACGTGCATGAAGGTATGCCGGCCAGTTGGCGCGAACGCATTTTGGTGCAGGGCAACGAATCCAAACAGCTGTTGCTGAAGCTGCACCGGGAGCGGGTGGACGCGGGGCAGGGCAGCGTGTTGTTCGGTTTGGCGAGTTTTGCCGAAGGCGTCGATTTGCCCGGGCGCTATTGCGAACATGTGGTGATCGCCAAAATTCCCTTTGCCGTACCAGATGATCCGGTGGAGGCGGCCATGGCCGAGTGGATCGAGGCTCAGGGAGGCAATGCCTTTATGCAGATCGCCGTGCCGGATNNNNTATGGCAAAGCGATCCTGAATTCCCTGCCACCGTTTCGTTTGGAGCTGGACTCATGACCGACCGCCACATTGCCATTGCCGAAATTCTGCTGGATATCGAGTGTGAGTTACGCCGTGCACGTCTTTGGCAGAATGAAAGCCCCAGCCGGGAAGCATTGGCCAGCGAAGAGCCGTTTGCCTTGGACACCCTGGATTTTCACCAGTGGNNTACAGTTCATGCTGCTGCCGAGGATGCACTATCTGGTCAGCCAACGTCTGGCGCTACCCGCGTCCTGCGCTATTTTTCCGGTAGCGGAGGAGGTCTACAAAGATCAGGCGGAGATGCGGCCCCTGCTGTTGCAACTGCAGCGACTCGACCGCCTGTTCGATTAGTTTGTTACGTTATTGCACCGCGTTGCATTCCAGACACAGCGCNNATTAATACATTTGCTTCTTCCGGCAGGTTGCTTTTGAGCTGCTGTAGCCAAGCGGTTTCCATGCTGATGCCGTTTTTTGTAGCGGCGTGCCAAGCGGTTTGCACGGATTCACTGCCCAGCAGTTGGCGGATCAATTGCTCCTGCGGAGTCAGGTCGCGTTCGATCAG
>DJFQ01000154.1:6009-27460 GCA_002432095.1 Marinagarivorans sp. UBA5868
TACCTGGTCGATGGCGGCGGGATCGCTGCCGCGACTGGCCGCCACTATGTGCAGAAAACGGTGGTAGATATGCTCGACCCCCAACTGCAGGACCTGTGCGGCTTCTTCGGGCAGCGCGGTATCCAGACGCATGGCGCCGGCGAGTTCGGTGGTGCCCACACCGTCGGTGTGAATGCCGAGTTTGTTGAAGGTTTTTTCCAGTGCCGGAAACAAACCGAAGACCCCAATGGAGCCCGTGATGGTGGTAGGGGTTGCCCACACCTCATCGGCCGCCATGGCGATCCAGTAACCNNAGACGCTGTAATTCCTGGCGAATAATCTCCGACGCAAAAGCGCTACCGCCGCCGCTGTCTACCCTCAATACCACCGCTTTAACCTCTTCATCCTGGCGGGCTTTGCGAATCAGTTCGCTGAGGGAATCGCCGCCGATGGTGCCCTCCGGGTGATGGCCGTCAAGAATGGTCCCGCTGGCAACGATCAGCCCGATATTGCCCTGCTGCACACCCGAGGTGCCGAGGAGGTGCTGGTTGTAAGATTCGGCTTCGATGTACTGCACCTTTTCCGGGTCATCTCCGGCGGCGCCAAAACGTTGGATCAATTCACTAGTGCGCGCCTGCCGCGTTCCCACCCGGTCGACCAGCCGATGTTGTAACGCCAACTGGGCTGTATCGCCCTGGGTAGCTTGCAACTTTTCACCCATGGAGTTGATGAAGGTGGTGAGTGTGCCGGGTTCAAGCTGGCGGCGCTGTTCGACCTGATCGGTGTACACCTGCCACAAGGCGTCCAACCACAGTTGGTTGTGCTCGCGGGAGGCATCCGACATATCGTTGCGTGTGTAAGGCTCGACGAAGTCTTTGAACTGGCCGACTTTGAAGACGTGGAAATTCACCGCCAGCTTGTCAAAGGCATCCTTGAAGTAATTACGGTAGAGGCCCATGCCGGTGAGGGCGAGGCTGCCCATATCGTTGAGGTAAATTTCATCGGCGTAGCTGGCGAGGAAGTACTGCTGCTGGGTGTAATTGTCGGCCAGTGCGATTACTGGCTTGCCCTCGGCGCGGAAGCGATCGATGGCTTCACCGATCTCCTGCAATTTGCTCAAACCGCCGCCATCGAGGTTGTCCAGGAGCAGCAACAGTCCGGTAATGCGGTCATCATGAGCGGCGTGGTCGATAGTGTCGACCACATCGCGCACGAGAGTTTCCATCGGCCCTTCGTTGCCGACGTTCATCAGCCGCGCGGACGGCGATGTATAAGAATACTGGTCGACCAGAATGCCAGAGGGCCTGAGCAGCAAAGGTGCCTTGTCTGGCAAGGAAGTACCGCGAGGCGCAAAAATCGCCATCAGTACTGCAACCAGAATTACCAAAGTGATGATGTTAAGCAGTGCGGTGCGCAGCCAACTGAGTCCGCGCCAAAGAAACGAAAAAACACGCATAGGGATAAATCGCCCGAATTATGGTGAGGGAGGTGAATCGGCGAGCGCCGGTTTGCTGCTGCGTTGCAAGTGCCGGCTCGCCATCATCGACACAATAAACAAGGTCACGGTAAGGGCGAGCAACGCATAGTCCAACCAGTCCCGGGCGGGGCTGAAGAGACCCTCGACAGCTTTGATGAAATACAACAGCAGGACAAAACACAAACCAATATAAACCCGCGGATTGTCGCGCAGCAGGCCGGGCAGAAATATCAGCAGCGGCACCATTTGTACGACCCACAGGAAATACTTCGGCCCGTCGGCGAGCAGAATTTGCCAAAGGCAAAAGCTCGCCAGCAGCACGCCGTAGAGGATTAATGTCAACTGTCGGGTGAGCGGTTTTGGGTGCGTATCAGCCATTCATTTTTGCTCCGAGACGAAGCGCCAGTTGCGCCAAGCGGCGTCCTTGAGCAAAGCACAACCGGGTTTCATCCTCGCTCAAGGTTTGATCGCTATTGCTACCGGCGGTGTGGGAGCTGCCGTAAGGTGTGCCACCGGTTTGGGTGTGGTGGAGAGCGGCTTCGGTATAGGGAATGCCGGCGATCACCATGCCGTGATGGAGTAACGGAAGCATCATGGTCAGCAGGGTTGATTCCTGGCCGCCGTGTTGGCTGCTGGTCGAGGTAAACACAGTTGCCGGTTTGTCGACCAGATCACCACTGACCCACAGCGCGGCTGTGCCATCCCAAAAATATTTCATCGGCGCCGCCATATTGCCAAAACGGGTGGGGCTGCCCAGCGCCAAGCCGGCACAGTGGCGCAGATCCTCGGCACTGCAGTAAATGTCCCCGCTCGCGGGAACATCGTCTTCCACCGCTTCACAAACCGTAGAAACTTTGGGAACCGTGCGCAGCCGCGCCTCCATGCCCGCTACGCTTTCGATGCCGCGCGCGATTTGCCGCGCCAGTTCCCGGGTATTGCCGTGCAGGCTGTAATAGAGCACCAAAATATAAGGAGGCATGACGTTACCGTAACAGTTGCAAAGCGTTTTCCGGCGGTCGACCCAGCACCGCGCGTTTGCCTTTCACCACGATGGGACGTTCGATCAACTTCGGATGCTGGCACATGGCGGCGATCAATTCTTCATCGGACAATTTGGGATCAGCCAGTTTCAGAGTTTTGTATTCGTCTTCTTTGTTACGCAGGAGTTCGCGGGGGGAGATGTTCAGCGCTTTCAACAACTGTTTTAACGTTGTCGCGTCCGGAGGGTTTTGCAAGTATTGGACTACCGTTGGTTCTATCCCCTGATTTTGCAGCAGGGCCAGGGTTTCACGCGATTTACTGCAGCGTGGGTTATGATAAATCGTAATCTTGTCGGCCATTTTTGTGGAAATTGGTTGGGTTTCAGGAGGGCGACATTCTAGCCCGGATAGGTCGCAAGGGCAGCGGAAATTTCCGCTGCTTCGCCGCGGCAGCGGAATTTTGCCGGCATTTGCGTGCCGGATTTTACTGAATCATTTACGTGTTAAGGCTCCAGGCGGACCCGACTATGACCATTTTTCCCGAAGCATTGACGATGTATTTGCGCAGCCCGTTGCAGACGGGTAAGCGCTTTTTGCGCAATCTCGGCAGTGACTTCGTGGCCCACGGTTGTCAAAAAAGCGCAGCGGCGCTGACCTATCTC
This sequence comes from Marinagarivorans sp. UBA5868, assembly GCA_002432095.1. Taxonomy (GTDB): domain Bacteria; phylum Pseudomonadota; class Gammaproteobacteria; order Pseudomonadales; family Cellvibrionaceae; genus UBA5868. The sequence continues at coordinate 9,108 of DJFQ01000154.1, forward strand.
AGTTTGTTCGCCCTGGTTCCCTTAATGACGGTGGTTTATTCGGTGTTTTCGCTGATTCCCGCTTTCGATGGCGTAGCCGAACAGTTGCAGGTATTGCTGTTCAACCATTTTGTGCCGGAAAGCGGCCAGGAATTGCGGGCGTATCTCGCGGAATTTTCCTCGCATGCACGTTCACTCACCGGCGTGGGCGTCGGTATGTTGGTGGTGACGGCATACTGGATGCTCGCCAACATCGAAAAAACCTTTAACGATATTTGGGGTGTTCCCCGGGCGCGCAAAGGCATCGCCAGCTTTCTGCTTTATTGGGCGGTGTTGAGCATAGGTCCGCTACTGCTGGGTGCCGGCCTTGCCATTAATACGTATCTGCTGTCGTTAAAACTCGTCTTCCGCGAATACGATGCGCTGGGACTGAGTTCCCTGGTGTTTCAGGTTCTACCGTTCGTACTCATGGCACTGGCATTTACGCTGCTGTTTGCCGCCGTGCCAAACTGCCGGGTGCCTCTGCGTCACGCTTTGATCGGCGGAGTGATGACGGCCTTGATGTTCCATTTATTGAAGGAGCTTTTCAGCGCGGTGGTCGCACGCTCGTCTTTTCAGTTGGTATACGGTGCGTTCGCCGCCGTGCCCTTGTTTCTGCTGTGGATGAATCTGGTATGGACGGTGGTGTTGGCCGGCGCGATTTTGGTGAGAACCTTGGCGGAGCGTGCATACCGCACCAAGGAGGACACCTTTAGTGACATGCACGCGGCTTTGGCCTGTTTGGAGTTATTGCATGAACGCAGCAGAAGAGGGGGCACGCTGTCCGACGCCGACTGTTTTCGTCTCGGCCTGGGCGTGGTGCATTGGCAGCGTTTGCGCAGTCTGCTGGAGCGGGCGCGATGGCTCGCACCCACTAACAGCGGGCGCTATGTACTGACCCGGGATTTGCGGACCGTCACCCTTTGGGATCTTGCCTGTGTGGTGGGGGTGCGCTTGGGGGATTTGGAGTATTCCGTTGCCCGGGGCGCGAGCACGCGCTGGTATGAGGTTTATGTGCAGCGTCGACAGCAGCTGGTGGACGGGGCCCGGGAGAGCTTCAATTTGCCCCTCGAAGCGCTGCTGACTGCCCCGTCTGAAGTCGAAAATCAGGGGCTTATTGCCCCCCGGGAATAATCCAGCCAAGTTTTATAGGCCGACTATACTAACGATTATTACCGGCCGGTCCTGATTTTCTCTATGGCAATACCATTACTGATATGCGATGACTCCAACATGGCGCGCAAGCAGGTGGCCAAAGCGCTTCCCCAGGGGTGGGATGTGAGCATCAGTTATGCGAGCAACGGACTGGAGGCTTTGGCGGCGATCCGCCAGGGTAAAGGTGAGATGGTTTTTCTTGACCTCACCATGCCTGAAATGGATGGTTTTGGCGTGCTCGAAACCATTCGCAAAGAAGATCTGAAATCCGTCGTGATTGTCATATCGGGCGACATCCAACCGGTGGCTCGCGATCGTGTGCTGCAGCTCGGCGCCATCGACTTCATCAAAAAGCCGGTTAACCAGGAAAAACTGCTCCAGATTCTGGAAACCTACGGCTTGCTCTGATCCTCTTCAGGGCCTGCTTGACCCGCGTCTGCGATATGGTTTGACCTGCTCTGTTACATGCCCTGAGGCTCATCTGCAAGGTGTTTTGCCTTGGTCTACAAACACGCGTTGACGCTCATCTGCTACATACCTGCCTTCGCCTGCAATATGCAGGGCGTGCCTTGCGTTAAGATGCCTGTCCCTTTTTGCCGGTGATCCGCCATGAAACTCTCTCAATTTGGCTGCCTGTTGGCGCAGGATTCCCCCATCGTTCAGTTGATGGAGGATCTTGGAGAGGCACTCAGTCGCAATCCAGATCTCCTTTTTCTCGGCGGCGGCAATCCCGCTCAGGTACCCGCCGCGCAAGCATGTTTTCACCAGCATTTACAGGCCATTGCTGAAGATCCGCAAGCGACCGCATCAATGCTCGGTGTTTACCCGGCTCCCCAGGGCGGTGACAGCACCCTGCGGGCGGTGGCAGGTTTTCTATCCCGCGAGTGCGGCTGGCCGGTGGATGAGGCCAACATTGCCCTGGTCAACGGTAGTCAATTGGCGTTCTTTATCTTGTTCAACCTGCTCGCTGGCGCCGGTGAAGACGGTGCAAATCGGCGGGTGTTATTGCCGTTGGTGCCCGAGTATCTGGGATATGGCGCCCAGGGATTGGGACAGAATTTTTTTGTTGCCCGCAAACCATTGCTGCAGACCGCTACCGCGCAGCGCTTCAAATACGCGCTGGATCTGGATGCTTTGAATGTCGATGCCGATATAGGCGCGCTCTGCGTATCGCGTCCGACCAACCCCTCCGGCAATTTGCTCACGCACGCAGAGATGGATCAACTATTGGCAAAGGCGCGCGGGGCGGGCGTTCCGTTGCTGGTGGATCTCGCTTACGGTTCACCGTTTCCAGGCATTGTTTATCAAACCAATGACAATCCGTGGCGCTCCGGTGCTGTGCATGTACTCAGTCTCTCCAAACTTGGCTTGCCGGGCGTGCGCACCGCCATAGTGGTAGCGGACGAAGAACTGATCCGCTGCGTCGCACGGGCCAATACCATCATGAGTCTCGCTAACGGCAATCTTGGCCCAGCACTTCTGGAACGCCTGATCAGCAGCGGTGACTTGGCTCGCTTGGGACAGTCTGTGCTTCCCGATTTCTACCGCGCCCGGCGGGACTATCTGGTAGACCTTTTGGATCGTGCCTTACAGGGTTTGCCTTATAGGATTCACGAGCCGCAGGGCGCCTTTTTTGTTTGGTTGTGGCTGGAGCAACTGCCCGGGGGCGCGCAAGGTCTTTACGAAAAGCTGAAAAAACAGGGCGTTTTGTTAATGGCCGGCGAGCCGTTCTTTTTCGGCTGGGAGAAGACCTGGAGCCACGCACGGGAGTGTTTGCGCCTGACTTATTGCCAGCCGCCGGAAGCGCTGGAACGGGCGGTAAATATTATTGCCAGTGAAGTGCGCGCGTTGTACGGACGCTGATTATCGTACACAGGTTAAATATGTCGTTGGGGATGATAGACCGGCATTTTCTGCTAGTTTTAAAGAATCCCCGCTAACAAGTTGGAGTTGTGGCGGAGGCGATAATAAAGCGCTTCGCGTAAGTCGACGGGTTGGACAGTCATCCGCGGTTTACCAGCAACCGGCCGGCAACTATGAAACTGTCCCAATTTTCCTCTCCTTCCCGCTTAGGTGCGCTGACGTTTTTACTCGGCCTGATACTCACGACCCTGGCAACCTGGCAGGTTGTGCGGGTCAATCGCGAAAATCTTGCCGAAGCGGTCGCCCAACGAGCAGAGCGGCTGCGTGACGAAATAACCCAGCGGTTGAGGCTATATACCTACGGTTTGCGCGGCGCGCGCGGTCACTTTTTAACGGCGGGCGAGGATGCCAGCAGATCCGCTTTTCTACTTTACAGCCAGTCTCGTGACATACATACAGAGTTTCCGGGCGCTCGCGGATTTGGTTTTGTACGTCGGGTGCCGGTAGAAGAAGAACAAAAATTTATTGAGCGGGCACGGGCGGAAGGTTTTGTTGACATGGATGTACTGCAACTTGAACCTCATGATGGAGAGCGCTATGTCATTCAATATGCGGAGCCTTTTGACCGCAATCATCAAGCGGTTGGATTCGATGTAGCATCCGAGGAAAACAGACGCACAGCCGCTGTTGCATCCATGCGCACGGGTCGGGCTCACATTACCGGGCCAATCACCTTGAGGCAGGCGTCGGGCTACCATCATCAATCGTTTCTTATTCTGCTGCCGGTGTATCGAACCGGTGCGACGCCCGCAACGGAGGCCGAGCGTGAAGCGGCGACTATCGGCTGGAGTTATGTAGCGCTGCTGATGCAAGAGGTTCTCAAAGATTTGCCAGTTGAACCTCAGTTTTTCTCTCTGGACCTGTTCGACATTACGAATGGCGAGCGAGATATTTTTTATGACTCCGTCGGGACGCAACGCGTAAGGACCACAGCTGACACCAGGTCAGCCACGGCACAGTCCCTTTCCTTCGATATCCTCGGCCGGCAATGGCAAATGGAACTGCAACCCACACCGGCTTTTGCTCGCAGCGTGCAGCGGGTTAAGCCAATGCAGATCTTTGCCTTTGGCATGTTGTTGAGTGTGCTGACCGCGTCACTCGTGAATTTGTTGGCCACGGCGCGTCGTCGCAAACGCCAAATGTTCCTCGCCCAGGCGAATCTTGCCGCGCTGGTGAAAAATTCCACTGACGCGATTATCGGCAAGACACTGGAGGGCGTTATCACCAGCTGGAGTCGCGGTGCCGAACTCATGTTTGATATTTCCGCTAAAGATGCAGTGGGGCAGCGCGTCGTCGACCTGATCGTGCCAGACGCTCTCGCGGAGGAGGAGGCCATGCTCATGGCGCGGCTGCGGCGCAGGGAGTCCATTTCGTCTTTTGAAACACGCCGCCGCCGGCGTGATGGTACTGAGCTTCATGTTTCGCTGGCGCTTTCGCCTTTGTGTGATGACAGCGGGCAGATCGCCGGCATCTCCACCACCGTGCGCGACATCAGCGCCCAGAAAGCCGCAGAGGCGGAGATCCGCAGCGTGCTGGAAACCCAGGTTGCCGAACGCACCAGCGAATTGGATGAGGCNNGCAACCTGCAAAATATTCTCGATGGTTTGCCGATGCTGGTAGGTTATTGGGATCGCAATCTGGTGAACCAGTTAGCCAATCACTGTTACGAAGAATGGTTTAGCGTCGCCGCGCTTTCCATTCCCGGAATGCACATGCGCGACTTGGTGGGGCCGGAACTTCTCGCCGAGGTAACGCCAGCTATTGAAGAGGTGCTCGCCGGTGGGCATCCACATTTTGAAACCACCATAGCTGAGCGGGATGGGCAGCCGGAACGCCATATTGTGGTTCATTACATACCCGATACCGCCGAGGGCGTCGTTCATGGTTTTTATGCCATCGCCCATGACATCACCGCCTATAGGGTGATGCAAAACCGGCACGACCAACTGCGGCAGTTGCTGGAGGCGGTCCTCAATTCGGCGTCGGAAGTGGCCATTATCGCCGCAGGCCTGCGAGGCGAGATCACCCTGTTCAACACTGGTGCCGAGCGCATGCTGGGCTATAGCAATCGCGAGGTGGTGGGTTGGAGCAACCTGCTGGATTTTCACCGGCCGGATGAGTTGGCAATACGTGCGCAGGCGCTGCAAACCGAACTGGGTATTGCTGTTGAGGGGTTTTCGGTTCTGAGCGCTGTGCCGGAGCGGCGAGGGTCGGATACCCGCCATTGGACTTATGTCCGTAAGGACGGCAGCGAACTGCGGGTGTCTCTGGCGGTTACTCCTATCCGCGATCTGCTGGGTGAAATCGAGGGCTATCTCGGAATCGCCTTGGATGTCACGGCAGAGCAGCAGAGTCGTCAGCGGCTGCTGGCGCTGAGTCATCAGCTGCAAATAGCGGCGGACGCGGCGGAACTCGGCATCTGGCGCTGGAATCTGGAAAGCGACCGGCTCGACTGGAACAACCGCATGTTCGATTTGTATGAGCAACCGCTCGAACAGCGCGATCAGGGCATCGCCAAACATCATTGGTTTGAACGCCTGCACCCGGACGACCGTGACAAGGTGACATGCACATTGGATGCGGCCGTCGCGCAGAATGAACGTTTCGAGATGGATTTCCGCTTGCTGCTGCCCAGTGGCAAATTGCGTTATATCCATTGTGTGGCGCTGGTGGGCAAGAGTGCGGATGGTAGCGCAATCCAAATGACCGGGATCAATCGCGATGTCACCCAACAGCGTGAATATGAAGAGCTGATCCAGCGGGAAAAAGACATCGCCAATGCGGCGAATGTGGCGAAGTCGGCGTTCCTTGCCAATATGAGCCATGAGATCCGCACGCCGCTGAACGCGGTACTCGGCATGCTCCAACTGGTGGGCCGAACATCCCTCGACAATCGCCAACGCGATTACATTCACAAGGCTCATGCGGCGGCAAAATCGCTGCTCAGTCTGCTTAACGACATTCTCGATTTTTCCAAAATCGACTCCGGCAAACTCGACCTGGATCTTCACCCTTTTGAGCCGGAAACCCTGTTGCGCGAACTCGCGGTGGTGCTATCTGGAAATCAGTTAGAGAAAGACATCGAGATCCTCTTCGACGTGGATCCGCAAATTCCACGAACCTTAATNNAATGCACTCAAATTCACCGTGCGCGGCCATGTCATCGTGGCGTTTCATCTTTTGCAGCGCCATACAGAACATGTGGTACTGCGGATTTCCGTACATGACACCGGGATCGGCATTTCACCGGAGCAACAGGCGCGGATCTTCGATGGTTTTGTGCAGGGGGAAACTTCCACCAGCCGGCGCTTTGGCGGCACAGGGCTCGGGCTTTCCATATCAAAACGGCTGGTGAACCTGATGGGAGGCGAGTTGCACGTGGCGAGCGAACCGGGTGTCGGCAGCCGCTTTTGGTTTGAAGTTGCATTTGCGTCAGCCTCGGAGCTACCGCTGCTCCCGGGCCGACCCGCTGGCTTGGATTTGAAAGTGCTGGTGGTGGACGATAATCCGCTGGCGGCAGAGATTCTGACCAAGCTGATTCAGAGCATCGGCTGGCAAGTGGCCTCCGCCGCGAGTGGTGCGGAGGCTATCGACCTGGTAGCCGCAGCACGGGCAGTGGGAGAACCCTACCAGTTGGTGCTGATGGATTGGCGGATGCCCGGCATCGACGGAGTGCAAACCACGGAGCGTATCGACGAACGTTTGGGTGACGACACTCCGGTGGTGGTTATGGTGACAGCGTTTGGCCGCGAAACGCTGGCTGATTTGGTTCAACGCGGAGCGCCTTTTCGCGACCTGCTCAGCAAACCCGTGACGCCCCAACAGTTGCTGGAGAGCATCACCCGGCTGTTTCCAAACTTTGAGTCTCCGCCATTGCCGCCGCCGATGCAGCAGGATGCGACAGAAGAGGCAGAGTCGCCTCTGGCCGGGCTGCGTATTCTGGTGGTAGAGGACAACGCAATGAACCGGCAGGTGGCGGAAGAACTGCTTGCCGGCGCTGGCGCTCAGGTCGCCCTGGCGGAGGGTGGTGGGGAGGCGTTGGAGAAACTCGAACACGAGCTGTTTGATGTGGTGATCATGGATATGCAGATGCCGGGCATTGATGGCCTTGAAACCACGCGTCGTATCCGCGCTCAGCGACGGTTTGCCGAACTGCCCATTCTGGCGATGACCGCCAACGCCTCGCCAGCGGACCGACAGGCCTGTATTGCCTCGGGTATGAACGACCATGTGAGCAAGCCGATAGACCTGGCCCAAGTGATTCCGGCACTGCTGCGCCTGGTCGGTGCCGATCGCTCTGGCCCGCGCGCTCTGGCATTTCCCGCCACTGAACCTGCGGAGCGGCTGATCGAGGACGAGTTGCGGATTCTGCAACGCTTCGGCGGCAACCGCGCGTTATTTGCACGTTTGATCGCGCGTTTCCAACCGGAAGTGGAACGCCATTTAATGGAGATTCGGCAGCATTTGGCCACCGCGGATGTTGCCGGTATCACCGCGGCCCTACACTCTTTCAAAGGTGTCGCGGCAAACATGGGTGCGAGCGCACTGGCGACTATGCTGGCCACTCTGGAGCGTCGATTTAAAGATGACCCCGCAACGAACTGCACGCAAATCCTCGACACCGTGACCTTGGCCGCGCTGGAGCATCTGGCCGCGCAGAGCACGTCCATTTTGAAAGCGCTGGGTGGCGAACCCCCGCCGACAAAACCGTCAGCCCTAGTAAGTCCGCCGCCCGGTGCATATGGTGAACAATTGCATAACTTGAACGCCATGCTCGCCGCCGGCGATTTACGCGCGGTGCAGATTGTCGAAACCTTGTGTGCGCGCCAACCTCACGACCACCGTCTGCAAGCGATTGCTGTCCAGGTGCAAAACCTGGATTTTGCCAGTGCAGCTCAGGCACTAACTGAACTGATTCATCACGGGGACCACTCATGAGACACCGTTTTACCGCCCCCGCCAGCCAACGACCGAAAATGCTGATCGTCGATGATCAACCGATCAACATTCGTATTTTGTACGAGTTATTCCGCATCGACTTTGATGTGTATATGGCCGGCAGTGGAATGGAGGCCATGGAAAAGTGCGCATCGCTCCTCCCGGATCTCGTTTTGTTGGATGTGGTGATGCCCGGAATGGATGGTTTTGAAGTGTGCCGCCAGCTCAAAGCGACTCCGTCTCTGGCTGCTATTCCGGTCATCTTTATCACGGCAAATTACGACGAAAAGGAAGAGGTGAACGGCTTTTTGGTAGGCGCCGCGGATTTTATTCACAAGCCGGTGAACGCGGTGATTACCAGGGCGAGAATTCATAACCAATTGTTGCTTAAACGACAGGCGGATACCTTGCGGACATTGGCGTTGCAGGATGGCCTCACTGGCATCGCCAATCGTCGGCTATTCGAAGACTCTCTCAATGCAGCGATGTTGCAGGCCATTCGCGACCAGACACCCTTGGCAATCGCGTTGATCGATGTGGATTTTTTTAAACAATATAACGACCACTACGGCCATCAGGCCGGTGACGAATGCCTGCGCCGCATTGCCGACGCACTCGATGGCGTGCTTGCGCGACCCTACGATCTGATGGCGCGCTACGGCGGTGAGGAGTTTGTCGCCTTGGCTCCCGGCGCGGACGGGTCCGGGATTCTGCTGCTGGCTCAAACGATGGTGGAGCGAGTGCGCGAGCTTCAAATCGAGCATCAACGCTCGTCAATCGGCGGGGTCGTCACAATCAGCGCCGGCGCGGTCAGCGTGATTCCCGAACGCGGTGTAACAAATGCACAGGTCATGTTGGGGGCGGCGGATGAGCAGCTTTACCTCGCCAAAAGCAGCGGCCGGGCGCGTGTCTGTTTAGGCATCTTATAAACCGCTGAAGTCGATGTAATCACCTAAAAAAGTGTGACGCATTTCACTAACTAATTGAGCCCGCAGGGAAAAACCATATACAACTGTTCGTTATGGTAAAGCGGTCAATGTTCAGCCCTTCAAATAAGTCCTTCTAAACCCATCTATCAAATCAAGCCTTATATTCGTTCGCTATTAACGGACTGTCTTCTTATTGCGTCTGTCGGCGACCAGGCCCGCTGGTCTTTTGCCGTGGAAGGGGTGAGGGTGCTGCTCTAGTGTTATTTGGCGGGCTTCGTTTTATAGCGTTTTGCATTCCCGCCGATCCCAACGATTTATTCAACGCAACAGAGAGCAGGCACCATGAACAGTCCAATGTCCAAGCAACGCGGTTTCACCATACTGGAGCTGTTTTCGGTGGTGGTGGTGAGTGGTGTGCTGGCGATGGCGGGAATGCCGCTGATCAAAGATTACCAGCGCAGTTACGCCGCCGCGGACACTCAGCAGAAATTCGCTGAATCTCTCGCTGTTGCTCGTGAACGTGCGGTGGGTGCCGGAGTGTCGGTATTTCTTTGTGCCAGTGACGATGGCACGACCTGCACCGCCGATTGGGACAATGGCTGGTTGGTGTACCAGAGCTCGCAGAAAAAAATGCCGGGCGAAACCGTTCCCGCCGAAGAAATTATTCAACACATTCAAATTGCCGCTGCCGACGCGGAATTTGAAGTCATCGATGAAAATCTCACCGCTGTTTCCGAAATTCGTTTCGACTCCCGCGGATTTAATACCGCGAGCCAACGTTTAATGGCAATGAGCTGCGAGCCTGGCGCGGTTGCAGCCGCCGACGCAGTCATTGTTGAACGCAGCGGCCGCGTGCGCATCGGCAAACATGCCGACCAGCAGGAAAAAACCTCTTTTCGATGCCAAGCATAAAGGTGATTTATGAACCGTGTACGCAGTAAAGAAGTCGGTTCTTCTCTTATCGAAGTGGTGGTTGCACTTTTTGTTCTGGCCATCGGCATGCTCGGTGTGCTGTCCATGCAAGTGAAATCCATGCAATTCAGTCAGAGCGCGTATTACTACACCCAGGCGGTGTATCTCGCCAACCAGATTCTGGAAAATATGCGGTCGAGCCCCGATATTGCCAATGCCTATTTAATTGGTATCGATGAGTCCGCGCCGACAACCGCAAAAAATTGCAGTGCCAGTGGCGAAACCTGTTCCGCGACTGAATTTCGAAATTTCAATTTAAAAATCTGGCGCGAAAACGTGCAGGCCACTTTAGTGTCCGGCAAGTCCTCCGTAGAACGTGTCGGCAATTTTTATGCGATTACCGTGCAATTCGACGATACACGAAGTTCCCCGGATAACAACGGTGAAAATCCAGAGTTGGCCGAATACGTACTTATGACGGAGATCTAATCATGCCCGTTCCGCAATTTCCACTGAATAAAGCCGCAACACAACGCGGTCTTTCCGTGGTGGAATTATTAATTTCTCTGGTTATTGGCATGGCGGTGATTGCTGGCTCCATTCAGGTGGTGGTATCCAGCAAACGCAGTTTTATGGATCAGGATGAAGTGACCTTTATTCAAGCAAATGCTCGCTATGCATTGGATTTAATGGGTAAGGATATTCGTATGGCGGGGTATTTGGGTTGTGCTACGCGAAACTCCGTCCAAATGGCAAATTCGATTAATCCGACTGGAAGCCATTTTGTTTCTTTGCACGGATTAAGGGGATACGAAGGGGAGGTCGATGCCAATAGCTTTCCAGATGATTTCAAAGCAAATGTAAAGTCAGGAACAGATTCAATCTTAATTAGGCGCGCCTCGGAAACCGGTGAATTGGATGTGAAAGGTCACAATCCAACAGCAGCAGTCGTCGATATTTTTGGTACGCATACCTATCAAGACGGTAGTACGCTGATGATCGCGGACGCGAGCTGTCGCAATGTTGGTTTATTTCAAACCACCGGGTTTTCCAGCAATAAAATTAACCATAATACCGGCACAGGATTTCCTGGTAATTGCACCAAAATTATCAAAGGCGAGTTTACCTGCGACGACTGTAAAGATGACCCCAACAAAGCGGTAGAGTGCGCCGGTTATGGTAAAGCGACAGGTCAATATGGCCCCGGCTCAAAAGTAATGCAGTTTGTCGCCCATGCATATTTTGTTGGTGATTCCTCGGTGATGCCGGGAATGCCGGCACTTCGTCGACAAGTTTTTAATGCTAACGGCGCACCTAGTACCAATTCTGAAGAAATTGCCCTCGGTGTTGAGGATATGGAAATTCTCTACGGCGTCGACTCCAACAAAGACGGCAACGTGGACCAGCTGCGCAAAGCCAGCGAAATGGATCTTAACGGCGATGGCACTATATCCGATGCTGAGTGGGATCAGGCAATTAGTGTGCAGATCAGTCTGGTGTTCCGCTCGCAGATGCCAGTTCTCGGCGTGGCTGAAAACAAAACATTGGCCGGTTCGACCTATAACGACCGGTATATGCGTCAAGTCGTCAACTCTACTATCCGCATTCGCAATAGGGGGTGATTATGTTCCAGATGCGACAACGCCATCTGTGCCAAAGCTTTTGTAGGCAATCCGGTACGGCTCTCATCGTGAGCCTCATTATTCTTGCAGTGGTAACACTACTTGGTGTTACCGGTATGCAGTCGTCCAACACAGAGTTAAAGCTCGCCGCCAGTCAGCGTGATCGCGGTGTTGCGTTTGAAGCCGCCGAAGCCGCGCTGGCGATAGTGGAAAAAAATCTCGCCGACAACCCGCCGCTGCTGGACAGGCTTTATTCCACTTGCGTTGGTGCTGGCTGCTTCAATAAGACATGTGAAGGTGGTCTCTGTTTTCACGGAGACTATTTATCCGATTACATGGAATATGAGTGTCAGGTCGAAAAGCAGAATTATGCAAAAGGTACGACCGCGCGGAAAAATTTCTGGGAAGATTCGGCGATCGATATATGGAATACGGAAGCCCGACATCAGACAGTCGAAATCGACAACCTAAAGACCGATGTGAAGTATGTCGTCGAATTTTTGTGTTACGTAGATCGTGATAAAGAAACAGTTTTTGATCCTACCGACGAAGATACATGGAACAACGGGGCCCCGCTATTTCGCATAACGGCGCTGGCCGAAGGCAACGGAGGGCGGGCATCAGTCGCCCTGCAGTCCACTTATAAAGTGTTAAATGGGCACTGAGATTGAGGGTGCGAACTATGAACAGGCAATTTCTCGTAAAAACAGTGCATGCTTTGATTCAAGCTGGAATCTTATTGGCTGCTGGTGTGGTGTCATTTTCCGCATCCGCCCAGTCGGTTGCCGACTATGATGCAGTGCCCCCCTTATTGGCTGAAAGTGCTACACCGATGGTGATGCTGGCAATGTCCAACGATCACCAGCTTTTTTATAAAGCCTATACGGACTTCGATGATCTGGATGGCGACGGCTTTGCGGACACGACTTACAACCACAGTTTTGAATACGTTGGTTACTTCGACAGCTACAAATGTTATAGCTACGACACTGCGCAAAAAATGTTTATTCCCAGCGCGGTTACAGCGGACAAATATTGTAATACCGCGACTAATAATCGCTGGAGCGGTAATTTCCTCAACTGGGCGACCATGACCCGTATCGATGAGGTGCGCAAGGTTCTCTACGGCGGTTTGCGCGCAACAGACACTGGCACCGCAACAGTATTGGAGCGGTCATTTTTGCCGAATGATGCGCACAGTTTTGCCAAATACTATAACGGCAGTGATCTTGGCAAGTTGACACCGTTTGGCTCCCTGACCACCGGTGCGGACAGTGCCGACAGTGGCATCACTATTTGTAACACAACCCGTCAGTCAGGCCCTGTGTTATCGCAGAATTCTACCGAACCTCCGCTGGCCCGTGTTGTGGCCGGCAATTATTCTTTGTGGGCTGCCAATGAGCGTTGGCAGTGTATGTACAAAGCCGAGCAAGATAAGAGCAACGGAAATAGTTACAGCACGACTGGAATTCGCGCCAAATCGTCCAACCCAACCACTGCAAATCGCGCCGCTCAGGCAGATGGCACCACTGTTGCTGATTATGTTGTTAAAGTTTCCGCTTGTGTGAACGGCTTGATTGGTCAGGAAGACTGCAAACAATACCCAGATGGCAATTATAAACCCATAGGTATCTTGCAGCGATTTGGCGACAATCAGGCGGTGATGTGGGGCTTATTGACCGGCTCTTATAAAAAGAATAAATCCGGCGGTGTGTTGCGTAAAAACGTCGGCTTTGTAACGGACGAAATTAACGTTGCAACGAACGGAACATTTAAAGGTGCGCCGGCGACTGGTGGAATTATTAATACCATCGATAAATTCCGCTTGGTGAACTATAAGTTTGCTAACGATAATTCCGCCGGTGACGATGACGGCACTTACAATGCATCCGACACTTGCAAATGGGGACGAAATTCGTTCGTCGATGGCGAGTGCACCAACTGGGGTAACCCTTTCTCCGAAATTTTACTCGAATGTTATCGCTACTTTGCCGGTAAGGGACCCAATACCAATTTTGATGCGGACGACTCGACGCTGCTGCCTGGCCTCACTCGACAGACGAGTTGGACGAATCCTCAAACAGCGGATACAGCCTGTGCCAGCTTAAATGTTATTGCCTTCAATGCCAGTACCGTCTCGTATGATGCAAACCAACTCGGCGGCGTAGCCGGCCTCAATACCGCTAAAACGGCGCAAGAGCTGACCAAAGCCGTGGGTGACGGCGAAGGTATTACCGACCAATTTTATTTCGTCGGTGAAAGTGGTGGTGCGGGTACATCCGACAATAACCAGTTGTGTACTGCGAAGAAAATTACGGACTTGGGTTTGGTCGAAGGCACCTGTCCAGATGCGCCGCGCTTGGATGGTTCATATCGCGCTGCTGGTATTGCCTACCATGCCAACACGGTGGATTTACGTACCGATATCACGGATAAACAAACGGTCACCACCTATGGCGTGACCCTTGCGCCTGCCCTGCCAAATGTTTCTCTGGTTGCACCTAATGGCAAGCGAGTGGCGATATTACCGGCGTGCCGCAACGACGGCATTAAAGGTAACTGCGGCTTGGTGGATTTTAAAGTGGTGTCGCAGTCGGTGACGGATACCAAGTCGACCGGAAAGTTTTATGTGAATTGGGAGGACAGTGAGCAAGGCGGTGACTATGACCAGGATATGGCGGGCGTACTGACCTACGAACTGACCTCAACCAATTTAGTTATTACGACCGATGTTTTTGCTGAATCTACCGGCGACAAAATGGGTTTCGGTTTTATCGTTGCCGGAACAACGGCGGACGGCTTTCATAGTATTTCTGGTATCGAAGGTTACAACGGCTTCGGCTGTAGTAATTGCCAGGTGGGCGATGCTGCGAAGAGCAAGACCTTCACGCTTGGATCTACTTTGGAAGGCACCTCCGTGGTTAAGTTGCTGGAGCAACCACTGTACTACGCCTCTAAATGGGGTGGGTTTGTCGACATCGACGGTGACGGTAAGCCGAGTCTGGCGAGGGAGTGGGACCAGCGCAATAATTCCACTGGTATCAGCGGTGCGGATGGGCAGCCGGATAATTATTTCTTCGCGACCAATCCGAAGCAGCTAAAAAATCAATTGACCAATATTCTGGTATCCATTTTGGACCGCACTGCATCGGGTACCTCGGCCGCAGTTGTCACCAATACGGGAACAGGCGAGGGCGCTATTTATCAAGCGCTTTACAATCCTAGATTTAGCGCGGCCAATGGTGTAGATGCGGTGGATTGGGTAGGTACACTCAATGCGCTGTTTATCGACAGCTATGGATTTATTCGCGAAGACAATGCGTCACCTAAAGGCCAATTGACGTTGGCGGATAACATCATTGACGTGTTTTATAATCCGGTGAGCCAAAAAACTCAGGTGCAACGTTATGTGGCCAGTGCAGATGGCACTCAAGGCGCCGCAATCGGTGCGCCGGTTGATGTCTTGGACCTGAAGCCCATCTGGAGTGCTCGCGAAGAGCTTGGCAAAGTCACTGATTATGTAACGCAACGTGCGAGTTACAGTGATAAGGCAAATACTGGCCGTTACATTCTTACCGGGATAGATCGCGATGGCGATGGCCAAATCGGGATGAATTCGTCTGAAAACGAAATAGCGGATTTTGTTCCTTCTGAATTCGCGGACAATGGCACGGATCAACATTATCGACTGTTGGGTCTTAAGAGCACCAATGCAGGTGATGCCGAAAAAATTGTGCAGTACATTCGCGGACAAGATGTGACCGGCTACCGCAATCGTCGCATTGATGTGGATGGCGATGGTAATTTAGATCCGGTGTTATTGGGTGATATCGTAAACTCCTCACCGCTTTCTGTCGGTCGGCCATCCAGTGGCTATGATCTGGCATTCGGCGACGATACTTATCGAGAATTCCGACAAAAATATCAGAATCGTCGACAAGTCGTTTATGTAGGCGCTAACGACGGTATGTTGCACGCGTTCAATGCGGGATTCTTTAACTCATCTACCTTGACCTATGAAAAAACCAGGGATGGCGAAACTGCGCATGCACTGGGTTCCGAATTGTGGTCATACATTCCATACAATGTTTTGCCGCATTTGCAGTGGCTGACCATGACGAATTATCCACACGTTTTCTATGTTGACGGTGTTGTCAAAAGTTTTGACGCCAATATTTTCCCTGACGATGCGACGCATCCAAAAGGTTGGGGAACAATTCTCGTCGTAGGTTTGCGTTTTGGCGGCGGTGATTTTGTTCTCGACCCGGCTAATGACGCCGATGGCGATACCAGCAATGATATTACGCTGAGGTCCTCTTACGTGGTATTGGATATCACGGATCCAGAGCAGCCACCAACAGTTCTAGCGGAAATTACCCATCCGGATATGGGCTACACCATCGCCGAGCCATCGCTTATCAAAAGACGATCAGCCAACGCTACTACTGGGTCTTACGCCAAAAGTGATTTGGAATTTAATGACTGGTACCTGGTGTTCGGCTCTGGTCCCGCCGGCGCCACCGCCGCAGGGCGTGAAAAAGCCTTGTCATCCGCAGTCAGCGACAAGACGGCTAAACTTTTTATCTATGATTTGGTAGATAAATCACTGAGTGTGGAAGACCTCGGCGAAAACAAGAGTTTTATCGGAGGAATTCAATCCGTCGATTGGACGCGGGACTATATCGATGATGCAATTTATTTTGGCGTAGTTTCTGGCGAGGTGAGCAGCGCTAGCGGAAAGCTGATGCGAGGCATAGTGGATCATTCCGCAAGTGGTTTGTCCCTAAATCTTGGTCAAGTTTTGGATGCGACTGCGCAGCCATTTAGTGCCACACCTCTTACCGTGCGCGATCGTCTCGGCGATTATTGGGTTTATTCCGGGACTGGGCGTTTCTATGTGGTGGAAGATAACTTCACCACAGCTCAACAATCGTATTATGGAATTAAAGAACCGCAGGTTGGCGCAAAGGTGGACGACGCCGTGGTGGAAAAAGCCAATTTAATCAACACCACTGATATTCGTGTGTTTACCGATGGATCCATAGATTCGAAAGCGAATCCAGGCTCGGCAATTCCCCTTAAAGGACTGACAAATCCTGCCAAGACTTTTATGGATGTTTATGAAGCTGTGCAACGAAATGATGGTTGGTATTTCAATTTTACCCGTGAGCGCGCTCGCAATGTCACTCAGGCAGTTATTTCGGATCAGTCGTTGGTCTTTACCGAATATCAGCCCAGTGGATTGAAATGCCAGCCGGAAGGATATGGGTTCCTTAATGCGCCGCATATGCAGGCAGGGATTCCCGGCGCGTTCGCGCCCATCGGAACCGTGCCAGGTTCTACCAATGGTGAGGGTGCGGAAGAAGTGAAGTTGAGCGATTCGCTGGGGCTGGGCAGCCCGTCATCTCCGTCGATATTCCAGCGCGGCGATGGCAAAAAGGTTGCCGTGGTGCAGACATCGACGGGGGAGCTGTCAACTAACGTGATCGAAAGTGGTGCCACTCAGGGCCAGCGTGAGTCCTGGCGTGAGCTGATCATCTCCTGGTAACACGTCTCCTGGTAACAATGTTAGAAAAGGTTATTAATGAACAACAGCCTCGGCAAGCGTCAGAACGGATTTTCCCTCATCGAATTTATTTTGGTGGCTTTAACAGTGGGATTATTGGTGGCGATTATTTTCAAAAATTATGCGGAGGCAGTGTTACAGGAGCGCCGCACCATCGCTCAGCAAACCCTTTATACCGTAGTGGGTTTGCAGGAGCGCTGGTTTGTGCGTATGTACGAATATGCGAAAACTATCGAGCAGGTGGGCGGGCCAGATTCCGCCGGGGATTATTATGCCTTACAGGTTACTCAGGATCCCTGCGGCGACAGCAGCTGTTACACCATAACGGCAACAGCACTGGGAGAGCAGACGGAAGACCGCGAATGTGAAAAGATGTCTATTGATAATCTTGGCGTACGGCGCGCGGTAAGCCGGGATAATCGCGACACCACTAGCGCCTGTTGGGAATCTACCTGAGATTAAAAAATTCATTCAACCCTCACAGTTAATCGCACTGCGATCTGCGTTGACGACTATGCCGTCGCGTCTAGGGCGGGCGATGTACGGGCGCCCAGATAGATTTGTCGATACCCTGCGAATTAATTTTGCATCGCCGTTGTTCGGGCACAAGAAAATACTGCCGGAAGGCCTCGTTTCGCCGTTGTTGAAATATCGAAAGTAGTCTTTGGACGAAACATTCACTCGAATTTCCCCCGGATAGTCCAGTTCCAGTTCGGACTCGATCGACTCGTCATTATCCACTCGACCATTCTTATTTTGATCAACGAAAATAACGAATTTTGTCATGTTATCTGGAACGCATTTTTGTTCCGCATCAATACCGCAGAAAACCATTTCATTGCCCGATAATACAGCGAGCTCTCGGGTTTTTTGCAGGTGTCGAAACATCTGTCGAGTAGCGGCATCGGTGCTGTTTTTGGCGGTGAAGTGCCTAAACTCTGGCATGCCCAGGCCCAATAGAATGGCCGAAATGGCAATGGCGACAAAAAGATCAATTAGGGATATTCCCTTTTCTCTGAGCATAAAGCCCTCCTTGGCTCAACTTTTCCTGGCGCTATCTTGAATTTATTGGCGCAGTGTTTCTGTAGGAAATTGACGGTTATATCAGTCGGATTCCAGCCCGAGTTTTTGCAGGCGATAGCGCAAAGAGCGGAAGGTGACACCGAGTTCGCGCGCCGCTACGGTCTTATTCCATCGTACTGCTTCGAGAGCGCCGAGGATGACTTCTTTCTCGATATCCGCTAGATATTCGTCCAGCGAGGCGTATTCACTGCAGCGCGCGTAATGATC
>DJFQ01000154.1:27559-32917 GCA_002432095.1 Marinagarivorans sp. UBA5868
TCATAATGTCGCAGTTGTTCCATGGCATCGACACTGATCTCAGGCATTGGTAACTCCACCTCCTGAGCAAGTTTGCGCAGAATATGTTGCGCAAGGACTGGGAGGTCCTCTTTGCGCTCGCGCAAGGGTGGCACGTTTAGCTGTATGACGTTCAGGCGGTAAAACAAATCCTGACGGAAATGCCCTTTGTCGACTTCGTTCGCCAGGTCTTTATGGGTGGCGGAGAGGATGCGCACATCGGTTTTGAGTTCCGCAGATGCGCCCACCGGGCGAACGGCCTTTTCCTGGATCGCGCGCAACAGTTTGACTTGCATTTCCAGTGGCAGGTCCGCCACTTCATCAAGAAAAAGTGTGCCGCCTTCTGCCGCCTGGAAAAGACCCTGTTTATCTTGGTGCGCGCCGGTAAAGCTGCCTTTTTTGTGGCCGAAAAATTCGCTCTCCATTAATTCCCCGGGAATTGCGCCGCAGTTGACGGGAATAAACGAGCCGCTCGCGCGTGGACCCAATTCGTGAATCGAGCGGGCCACCAATTCCTTGCCGCTACCGGATTCGCCGGCGATATAAACCGGCGCCTGGGAGCGCGCCAATTTACGAATGCTGATTTCAAGATTTTGAATGGCTTTGGAATCCCCGATTAACCTTGAGGAGCGCGGTTGTGATGCAGGGTCGGGTAAACGGCTGGATTGCACGGCAGCGGAAACCAGCTTGCGCAAGGCGGACAGATCAACAGGTTTGGATACA
This sequence comes from Marinagarivorans sp. UBA5868, assembly GCA_002432095.1. Lineage (GTDB taxonomy): Bacteria > Pseudomonadota > Gammaproteobacteria > Pseudomonadales > Cellvibrionaceae > UBA5868. The sequence goes on from DJFQ01000154.1 coordinate 28,301, forward strand.
AAGTCGAATGCACCCGCTTTCATCGCTTCCACCGCGGTGTCCATATTTCCATGGGCGGTGATGACTGCAACCGGCACATCGGGGAATTTCTGCTGCATCAATTTAACCAGATCAATGCCGTTGCCGTCGGGCAGGCGCATGTCGGTCAGGCANNAGATGGTATTCGTTTTCGTTGATTAGGCGTTTTGCCTCGGCGACCGAACCGGCACTGTCGGTGTCAATATCCATGCGTTGCAGGGTGAGTTCCAGCAGTTCGCAAATATCCGGTTCGTCGTCGATGATCAGCGCTTTGAGTTGCGTCATGGCAGCTTGGCTCTTCTGATAAGTTGTCTGCGACAAATTATTGCCGCGTTAAAACATACGTTGAAAATGCGAAAAGTCGATCCGGAAACAGCTCAAACCGGCGGTTGTTCTGTGGTAGTGCAAACTGGCTTGATTGACTTCGCAGAGTTCTTTGGAAATATACAAGCCAAGGCCCGAGCCGCGCTCTTCCGTGGTGTAAAACGGGTCGAAAATATGCACCAATTGTTCGTCTGGAATTCCCGGACCATAGTCGATCACTTCGAGATAACTAATGTCGTCGTTACGTGATTTGTCCACCTTGAGGAGCACGCGGGCGGTCCCTGTGTGTTGGCGGCTGTAACGCAGACCATTGTCGAGCAGGTTGGTAAGCACCTGCGAGAGATGGGTCTGATCTATTTTGACCAAGTGCCGCTCTTCCGCAATTTCCACATCAATGATGACGTTTTGCCCGGTGCAGTATTGGGTTACAAAACGCGGCAGCCACTGATTGAGATCGAAGGTCTCCGGCTGTGGTTCCTTGCGGCGAGACAGCGCTAAAGTGCTCTCGACAATTTGGTTTACCCTTTGGGAATGTTGGTGAATGATCTCTGTAAGACGCTTATCGCTCGCGGAAATTGTCGGCGATTCCGCGAGTAATTGTGCGGCATGGGATATAGCGCCTAGAGGATTGCGAACCTCATGGGCGATGCTTGCGGTTAGGCGCCCCAGGGATGCAAGCTTCAGCTGCTGCGCCTGCTGCGTCATCACACGGTGATCCTCGATGTAAATCACTGTTCGCGCACTGGCGCCGAGGTCCAGGGTGGAAAGACTCACTCGCGCCTGCTGGCCTGCGCGCAGGTCCAGCACCTGGGGTGGGCCACTTTGCGGGTTTTGCTGCCAATTGCTGACGAGATTGGCCAGAGGCGTAATGGTCGCCAGCCCGAGGTCGCGGTAATCGCTTTCTTGCGATAAATCCAGCAGCCGCAAAGCGGAGTCATTGATCAGTTCGATGCGGTTGTTGCTATCCACCACGATAATGCCGGTGCGCATGCGCGCCACAATCGCTTGCGCCAGGCGTTGCAGATGCGCAGCGAATGCGGCTTGCGCAGCGGCTTCGAGATTGCTGGTGCGCAATTTTTCGGTGAGCATCTGAAATGCGTAGGCGGTGCAAAATAGGAGGACTCCGAGAAACCCGGCGGAAAAAAGTCCCTTGCTGCCAACCTGCTGTAGCTGAAATAAATAGAGTGTCTCCGCGATTACCAGCAGACTGGCCATGGCGGCGAACGCAATACCCAATTGTCCGCGGATAAAAATTCCCGCCATGGCGACAATCACCAGCAACAGATAGCCCAGCCCGCTTTCGATACCGCCGCTGGCGTGGATCAGCAAAACCAGCGCCAGCACGTCGACAATTAATGAGCTGACAATGCGGTTGAACGAGTGAACCAGTTTGCGCGGTTTGGCGAAAACGACGGTGAACAGGCAGATGCCTAGATAACTGAGAATGGTCCAGAGAAATAATTGTGGGTACAGCGCGCCAAATACGTTTTTGGGAGTGGCGATCAAAAACGCGCCCAAGAGAAAAAACGCTAGGATAGTGCGGAAATAGAAATAAATCTTCAACAGCGTCGGGTTGTGTTGGACGTTAACCATGATAGCCGTGGACTGTCGTTTTGTTGATTATTCTGATGCGCGCGGCAAGGTGCGGACGCGCAAGAAAAAAGGCAGCTTGTGCTGCCTCTTTGTTTTTATTAACCCTCGCCAGGGCGCGGAGCTTGAAAATCCTCAAATTCCGGATTGTACTGTCTCCGAGTGTCGAACCCGCTTAATTCAGCCCGCTCGAAAAGACCGAAAGTAACGTAGCTGAACCAGTTGCGTCGCTGCCGTTTCAGAAAAAACGTTTGATCGAATTCACCGTCTTCTTTCAGCGCCGGATAATCCGGAAAGTTGCTCGCCAGTACCGTTACAGCGGTTTCCGCCAGTTCGTCCATGCCCATCAAATAGTAGGCCTGGGCCATGACCGCCAAGCCATCCGGTACGGCTGGCGCTTGTTGGAAATTTTCCACAACATAATTACCGCGTTTGGCAGCAGCGAGATAGGCGCCCCGTTTGAAGTAATAGTTGGCGATGTGAACCTCATAGCGGGCCAGCACGTTGCGCAAATAAATCATGCGTTTTTGTGCATCGGGCGCATAGGATGAATTGGGAAAACGCTGAATAAATTGCGCAAAATGCTCAAAGGAATCGCGCGCACCGCCCAAATCACGGTCGGTGTTGTCAGCGCCTAACAGCGATCCCACGAAACCGCTTTCCTGGTGAAAACTGGCTAAGCCGCGCATATAAAAGGCGTAATCAACGTCGCGGTGTTGTGGATGCAGGCGAATGAAGCGGTCGGCGTTGGCGATCACATCTTCATAATCTTGTGCGCGGTAATGGGCGTAGATCAGTTCCAATTGGGCCTGTTCGCCATAGGTGCCGAATGGAAAATTTTCTTCAAGCAGCTGTAATGTCTGGATGGCGGCCTGCCAGCTGCTATTGTTCAGATGTTTTTGTGCACTTTCATAAACTTCCTGTTCGGTCAATCCTTCGCGCTTTTCTTCTCTGCTGGCGCAGCCGCTGAGAATCGCTAGAATGATGCACATTACGAGGGTGGCAAAACGCATTGAAGCCCGCTCTTACTCTTAAATGAAATGGCGAAATGATGTGGTCTTCCGCCCGCCGGGGCAGGGGACGGTGCAGTGTAGCCAGTCGTGCAGAAGAACTCAATGAAACAGCAGATTTCCCAGCAGAACCGTGTTTCCCTCGAATTGTCAGGGCAGCGCTTGGATCAGGTCGCGGTTCAGTTGTTCCCACAATTTTCCCGCGCACGTCTGCAAGAGTGGATTAAATCTGGGCAAATCACTCTGGGTGGTAGAGCGGTGAAACCCAATACCAAAGTCGCCGGAGGTGAAACCATTCACTTGGAAGTGGAGCTGCAGGACGAAGGGGACTGGCAGGCCGAAGACATGTCTCTGCAAATTGTGTATGAGGACGAAGACCTGCTGATCATCGATAAGCCTACTGATCTGGTGGTCCATCCGGCGGCAGGCAACGAAGACGGAACGCTGCTGAATGGACTTATTCACCACCTTCCTCAGCTCCANNGTGGCAAAAACCCTGGAAGCGCAGAACCGTTTGGTGCAACAGCTGCAAGCGCGCACGGTATCCCGCCAGTATGTAGCGGTAGTGGTAGGTGCGATTCCACCCCAAGGAAAGGTGGACGCCCCGGTCGGTCGGGATCCCTTCAACCGCGTAAAAATGGCGGTGTTGAAGTCCGGTGGCAAAGAGGCCGTCACGCATTTCAAGCGTCTTGCGCGGCTTGGTGCCATGAGTTTGGTGCGCCTCAACCTGGAAACGGGGCGTACACATCAGATTCGGGTGCACATGGCGCATCTGGGTTTCCCACTGTTAGGTGACCCCCTGTACGGGCGTCGCCTGCCGCGGCTGATCGATCTGGATGACGATGTATCCGAGCTGGTCGCTCATTTTCCTCGTCAGGCGCTGCATGCGGAACGGCTGTCACTGGTCCATCCCCGAACGGGGGAAACCTGCACTTGGCAGTCGCCATGGCCGGATGATTTTGCGGGTCTGGTCGAGGCGTTGGGTGGCCCGGCTTCATGATCCGTCCTGAACCGCTGCAATTGCTGCAACCTGATTGGCCTGCTCCGGCCAATGTTCGGGCGGTGGTTTCTACAAGAATCGGCGGTTGTAGCAAGGGGCCGTACAGCAGCGCCAATCTGGGTGATCATGTTGCAGATGACCCGGCAGCCGTGGCCATGAATCGTGAGCTGCTGGCAGAGCAGACGGGAGTTGAGCATTGGCCTTGGCTGCGCCAGGTGCATGGTGTGGATCTCCTGGATTATTCCGCGCCGGACCTCCCGTCTGGCACTTGTGCCGACGCAGTTTTTACCACACAAACCGGGCTTGCGTGCGCCGTGCTTACCGCAGATTGTCTCCCACTTTTGTTTTGCGATGATCAGGGTAAGCAAGTAGCGGCGGCCCATGCGGGTTGGCGTGGTTTGGCGGCGGGGGTGATCAACAACACCGTGGCGTCGTTTTCAGTAGCTCCCAGCAATCTGCTGGTTTATCTCGGTCCGGCTATCAGCACCGAGTATTTTGAGGTCGGTGAGGAGGTGTATGTTGCTTGCGCGGAGCTGTTTGCGCGAATGGGAGCCTCGTCCGCCTGGACTGGCAACTTTACCCCTTCCAATCGACCCGACCATTTTTTTGCCAATCTATACGGGCTTGCGCGCAGCATTCTTAATACGTTAGGGGTCTGGCGCATTTACGGGGGAC
>DJFQ01000154.1:32936-35932 GCA_002432095.1 Marinagarivorans sp. UBA5868
TCCTTGAGATAGTCGGCTAAGCGCGAAGCCCAGCGTTTGGACAGCATCTTAAAATCACGCAGATTTTCCACTCGATTGGTCTGCTTCAGGTCGCCCAATCCGCCAAATGAGCGTGTTTCGCTGTGATCGGATAAGGCAATCAGAGGCGCTCCGCTGGTCCCGTCGCGAAGCTGAAGGTCCAGCCGTGCCGAGCCTGAATAATGAACATAATCTTTGGAGTGAGCACGGAAGGCCAAATCTGGTGCGGTGATGCGAAAGCGGGTCAAGGTGGGGACGATCACCAGTGTGTCCGGCCCCGCAGTTTCCACCTGTTGCCAGCCCAAATCTTTGTGTAGGGTGTCCTGCAGCGCTTGCCTGAGTGCATTGGTATAAGACGCGCGGATACGCTTCTCGTCACTTTCCGTCATGTCTCGTTTGAAATCGCGTAACCACTGTTTGTCGAATTCTAGCGTCGGTTCCAATACTGAAAACGTTTTGTAACGTTCTAGTTCCAATCCCTTATCCAATGCCACTTGGCTTGAGTCGAAGCCCTTTACGTCTGTTTCAGTCCATTGCACCGCCGATTCTTGTTCCGGCACCACAACAGGTTTAGGGGTAGCGTTTGCGGCGGCCGTCAGGCCGATAAACAATACGCTGCAAAACAGTGGCAAATAGTTCAGCTTCATAAGAGATCTCTCTGAGCCTTTGAAAATGAGGCGGCGGCGACCACCTTCAGTGTCAGGATAGTATTTCCCGATGTCAGGATAGTATTTCCCGATGTCAGGATAGTGTCCCCCGGTGTTAGGAGAGTGTCCTTGTTCAGGAAAAGTGTCCCCTTGTCGGATAGTTGTCGCGGCCTATGGGCGATTTAGAAAAGCGTCTTTGTTAAAGATTCCCCTCCGTGCACTCCTTCATGTGTAAAAAAATGTCCGTTGGCAATTTGCGCCAAATCAAGTTTGTTACCTCTTACGTTGGGTGTTTGCTTGATTTTGTTAGGTCCAGCCCAAATTTAGCCGATCAATACAATCACCTTTTTAAAGCTGCCCATAGCAAACGGGGTTTCCCATGCGAATAGATCGTTTTACCAATCAGTTGCAGATTGCGCTGTCCGATGCTCAATCCACCGCCGTCGGCCGCGACCATAGTCAGTTGGAACCTGTGCATCTGGCTTTGGCGATGCTGGAGCAGCAGGGCGGCTCTGTGCGGCCCTTGTTATCGGCAGCCGGCTTCGATGTTCCCGGTTTGCGTAACGCGTTGCGCAAAGGGCTGGACGATCTACCTAAAATTCAGAATCCCACCGGCGACGTGCACATGTCGCAAGAGTTGGGGCGGTTGTTGAATTTGGCGGATAAACAAGCGCAAAAGCAAGGCGACAAGTTTATTTCCAGTGAGTCTGTGTTGCTCGCCGCTCTCCAGGATGCCAACAACATCCTTGGCAAACTATTGAAACAGTTTGGCGATCCGCGGCGTCTGGAGCAGGCGGTGCAGAAGGTGCGCGGTGGTGAGACGGTGGATAATCCAGATGCGGAGGGGCAGCGCCAGGCATTGGATAAATACACGGTCGATCTCACCGCGCGCGCCGAATCCGGCAAACTCGACCCGGTCATTGGGCGCGACGACGAAATCCGCCGCACCATTCAGGTTTTACAGCGACGTACTAAAAATAATCCGGTGCTCATTGGCGAACCGGGTGTAGGTAAAACTGCTATTGTCGAAGGTCTCGCGCAACGCATTATCAACGGCGAGGTACCGGAGGGTTTAAAAGACAAACGCCTGCTGTCGCTGGACCTCGGCGCACTGCTTGCCGGTGCCAAATTCCGCGGCGATTTTGAAGAGCGTTTGAAGGCTGTGCTGAACGAGTTAGGTAAACAGGAGGGCCGAATCATTCTGTTTATCGACGAATTGCACACCATGGTCGGCGCCGGCAAAGCGGACGGCGCCATGGATGCAGGCAATATGCTGAAACCAGCTTTGGCACGCGGTGAGCTGCACTGTGTTGGTGCTACTACGCTCGACGAATACCGTAAATACATCGAAAAAGATGCCGCGCTTGAGCGCCGTTTTCAAAAGGTTCTGGTTGATGAACCGTCGGAAGAAGACACGATTGCGATACTGCGCGGGCTGAAAGAACGTTACGAAGTTCATCACGGAGTAGATATCACCGACTCCGCCATTATTGCCGCCACCAAACTGTCGCAGCGCTACATTACCGACCGGCAATTGCCGGACAAAGCGATTGACCTGATTGACGAAGCGGCGAGCCGCATCCGCATGGAAATCGATTCCAAACCGGAGGAAATGGATCGTCTGGAGCGCAAACTTATTCAGCTCAAAATCGAGCGCGAAGCGGTAAAAAAAGACGAGGACGAAGCTGCACGTAAACGCTTGGATAAAATCAATCTGGATATTGAAAATCTCGAACGCGAGTACGCCGATCTCGATGAAATCTGGCGCTCAGAAAAAGCGGCACTACAAGGCTCTCAGGGAATAAAAAGCAACCTGGAGCAGGCGCGACTTGATCTGGAAAGTGCACGCCGCGCCGGCGACCTTGCGCGCATGTCGGAACTGCAATACGGCATTATTCCCGCCTTGGAAAAACAGCTCGACATGGCCAGCCACGCAGAAATGCTGGAAATGAAATTGCTGCGCAATCGGGTGACCGACGAGGAAATCGCCGAAGTGGTTTCCAAGTGGACGGGTATTCCGGTTTCCAAAATGTTGGAAGGCGAACGGGAAAAATTATTGCGTATGGAAGACGCATTACATAAACGGGTTATTGGCCAGCACGAAGCGGTAACCGCGGTTGCCAATGCGGTGCGGCGCTCGCGCGCAGGCTTATCCGATCCGCAGCGACCCAATGGTTCGTTTTTATTCCTTGGTCCTACTGGCGTGGGCAAAACGGAGCTGTGCAAATCCCTGGCGGAGTTTCTGTTCGACACCCAAGACGCCATGGTGCGCATCGATATGTCGGAATTTATGGAGAAACATTCTGTTGCGCGATTGATCGGCGCTCCTCC
>DJFQ01000154.1:35953-37746 GCA_002432095.1 Marinagarivorans sp. UBA5868
ACGGTGGATTTTCGCAATACCGTCGTGGTGATGACGTCGAATCTCGGCTCTGATCGTATTCAGGAAATTGCCAATAACCGCTCTTTTGACAGCATTAACGTTGATGGGAGTCGAGACGAGGAAGGGCAGAACGAAAACCGTTATCAGGCAATGAAAGATGCGGTGATGGACGTGGTGACACGGCATTTTCGTCCCGAATTTATCAACCGTATTGATGAGGTGGTGGTGTTCCATCCGTTGGCAGCGGGGCAGATCATGGGGATCGCCGATATTCAGCTCGAGTTGTTGCGCAAGCGTCTGGCCGAACGGGATTTGCGCCTGGACTTGTCACCTCGGGTGATGGAGCGGTTGGCGGAGGCGGGATTCGACCCGGTGTACGGCGCGCGCCCGTTAAAACGTGCCATCACTCAAATGATCGAAAACCCGCTGGCTCAGAATGTGCTCTCCAACAAGTTCGCGCCGGGAGAAACCATTTCCGCTGATTTGGTGGGAGATAAGATCGTCTTTACCAGCCATCGCTAAGGAAAAAAAGCCCGGCCTGTGTGAGCAGGGCGGGCTTTTTTGTAACTGAAAAAATAGATGTGTTGTTAAAAGTAGATGTGTAGTTAAAAGTAGGTGTGTAGTTAATCGGCGGCAGATTCTTGTGGTTTGCAGAAACGCTCGACGGCTCGCTGACTGAATTCGCGCTCCTGTTGTATCTCCGCTTCAGACAATTCCCTCACAGTGCCGTCCCGGTTCTCCATCTGAACCCGGCTATTTTTCTGCAAAACGGCCAGCCGATCTCGCTCTGCCTGGCAGCGCGCGGCATCGGGATTTGCAGCCGCATCGGTCGCCGCCCCTTCCACCCGATCTGCGCGGGGATTGGCCAGGGTGGGAGTGTTGCTAACGGAGAGCTTCTCTGCATTGACGCCGTGGGGTGGCTTATCGGTGTAATGCACAACGCCCCGGGCATCGGTCCAACGGTAAAGGTCGGCAGCGCACACGCTCAGCGAGCTCAGCATCAACAGGCCAGCGATGGGGCCAGCGAAGAATTGGATATAGGTTGCCGAGGAATGCCTTGCAGTCTTCATGTGATTACCTTTGCTGATCATTATTCCGGGTTGGGTACAGCGGCTTTGAGGGCGACAAAACGTCCACAGATGCCAAAGTATAGCGCCGCTTGGCGCACAGGTTTGTGTTGCGCTCTACAGCTCGCCGCCAATCACCGGGTGGAGGCGATCAAACGGTCGATAAAAGCATCGGTCGTCGGGTCAATCACCTGCCGCGCCGGGTCTGCTTCAAACCAGGCGATGGTGCGTTTGATGCCCTCACGGTAGGGAATCGTCGCACGAAAGTCCGGCACTAAGCGCTTGATTTTGCTGTTATCGAAAATAGCGCTGACGGATTTGTCGCCAAGAAGCGTTCCGGTGTACTCCGCGTCCATGGCGCAGATACGGTCGGATGTGACGTGGACAATGTGGGCCTCGCAGCCGGCCGCTTCTGCCGTGAGTTGGTAGATCGTATCCCAGGTGAGAAATTCATCCGAGGTGATATGAAAATCTTCGCCTATAGCGGCATTGTTGCCGAGCAACCCGACAAAACCGCGGGCAAAATCCTCGGCGTGGGTGAGGGTCCACACGGATGTGCCATCACCCTGTACCACCACCGGTTTGCCCTGTTTCATCCGCGCCACCGCGGTGTACTCCTGCCAACCGCCGATGGTGAGGGGAATTACCGTAGAGTAGGTGTGGGAGGGGCGCACTATGGTGGCGGGAAAGCCGGTAGCTTCGTAGGCAGCTGTCAGCGATCGTTCC
>DJFQ01000154.1:37845-41019 GCA_002432095.1 Marinagarivorans sp. UBA5868
TTTCGCGCCAGGCAGAGCGGGATGTACCCCGGTGCGATTGAGTAACCAGAGTTCGTGGCCCTGAGCCAATAGCCGGTGGCTGGAGGAAAGGCTGATATTGCCTGTACCGCCGATAAACAGAATTTTCATAATGCTTGTACTGTGCTTGTTGCGGTTTGCCGTTGCGGATGGAAAGAGCCGCGATCGCCGTTGATAACGGTGGTCCCGGTTCCATAAATGCGGCCCTGGAGTGTATACAAGTCAAAAATCGTCGTCGAGGCCGCTTCTTTTTCCTATTCAGTTGCGCTGAGCTTGACATTGACCGGTGAGTAGACAAAATGAGCAGTTCGCCAGATGGCTGGCAGACTACGACCGATCGACCTCGGCACGGCTGTTCTGCTCAGCGGCAAATCAACCCTTTGCCCGACCATCCTGAAGTGCGGGGGCGCATACCCGAGCAGCCCTACTCAACAGCGTATTCCCGGCTCCAGCGTGGATGTTGCCCGCTTTAAAAAAGTGGCGCTTTTGAGTCAACTTCAACAAATTCGCAATTTTTTCGGTTCAGACTCTGGGTTTGATCACCTGGGTGTTTTGCTGTTTCAGCCGTTTGGACCGGATGATCGATTAACCTGACAACAGAGGACAGTAACAGTGGAATTACTTTCCGGCGGTGACATGCTGCTACGAGCCCTGGCGGATGAAGGTGTTGAATGCATTTTCGGCTACCCGGGTGGTGCGGCATTGCATATTTACGACGCCTTATTTCGCCAGCAAAAAGTCAAACATATTCTGGTGCGCCACGAACAGGCCGCCACTCATGCCGCAGATGGTTATGCGCGTGCGACTGGTCGAACCGGTGTGGTGCTGGTGACTTCCGGTCCCGGTGCTACCAACGCCGTTACCGGTATCGCCACCGCCTATATGGATTCCATCCCTATGGTGGTGATTTCCGGCCAGGTGCCATCGGAAAAAATCGGCGAAGACGCCTTCCAGGAAACTGACATGGTGGGTATTTCCAGGCCTATCGTGAAGCACAGCTTCCTGGTAAAGGATGCGCGCGATATTCCGACCATCGTAAAAAAAGCGTTTTATATCGCCGCGACCGGCCGACCTGGCCCGGTGGTGATCGATGTTCCCAAGGACATCACAAACCCGGTGGATAAATACGAGTACTACTACCCCGAGCGGGTCAGAATGCGCTCCTATACACCGGCACAGCGCGGCCACGCAGGACAGATCAAGAAGGCAGTGCAGCTGTTATTGACCGCTAAGCGGCCAATGATTTACGCCGGCGGCGGGGTTATTCTCGGCAACGCCTGCCAGCAGCTCACGGATCTTGCTCGCCGCTTGGACGCCCCGGTGACTAATACGCTAATGGGCCTGGGTGCCTATCCAGGTACGGATCGTCAGTTCGTCGGTATGTTGGGTATGCATGGTTTTGTCGAAGCGAACTTCGCCATGCATCACGCGGATGTGATTCTGGCGGTGGGTGCGCGCTTTGACGACCGGGTTACCAATACACCGAATAAATTCTGTCCGAACGCCAAAATTATCCACGTGGATATCGATCCTGCGGCCATTTCCAAAACCGTCGTCGCGGATGTTCCCATCGTCGGCCCGGTGGACAGTGTTTTGAATGAAATGCTGGAAATTCTCGCGGCTTCCGACGAGAAACAAGACGGCAAAGCGATTGAGGAGTGGTGGAAGCAAATCAATGAGTGGCGTGAGCGCTACGGCATTTTGGTCAAACCGCGTTACCGTACCGATGGCGATATGATCATGCCGGAAGAGGTTATCTCAACGCTGTTTGAAGTCACCAAAGGCGACGCCTACGTCACTTCCGACGTGGGCCAGCACCAGATGTTCGCTGCTCAGTATTACCCGTTCGACAAGCCGCGTCGTTGGATCAACTCCGGCGGTCTTGGCACCATGGGATTCGGCTTGCCGGCGGCCATGGGCGTGCAATATGTCCACCGCGATGCAACCGTTGCCTGCGTCACGGGCGAAGGCAGTATTCAGATGTGCATTCAGGAGCTTTCCACCTGCAAGCAATACCATTTGCCGATCAAAATTATCTGCCTGAACAACCAGGCGCTCGGCATGGTGAAGCAGTGGCAGGACATGCAGTACGACAGCCGCTACTCCGAGAGTCTTTACGAGGAATCTCTGCCGGACTTCGTCAAGTTGATGGAAGCGTATGGCCACGTGGGTATTCGAGTTACCAAACGCGAAGAACTGCGCGCGAAGATGGAAGAGTGTTTCGCCATGAAGGACAAAGTGGTGTTTATGGACATCTACGTTGATCCAACCGAACACGTTTATCCCATGCATATAGCACCCAACGGCTCCATGCGGGATATGTGGCTGAACAAAACGGAGCGCACCTGATGAGACGAATCATTTCTGTGCTAATGGAAAACGAGCCCGGCGCCCTGTCTCGGGTGGTGGGGCTGTTTTCCCAGCGGGGCTACAACATTGAATCCCTCACCGTGGCACCCACTGAGGATCGCACACTGTCGCGGCTGACACTGACCACTATTGGCGACGACCACAAAATCGAGCAGATCACCAAACACCTCAATCGCCTTATCGACGTGGTGAAGCTGGTGGATTTGACTGAAGGTGCTCACATTGAGCGTGAGCTGATGTTGGTCAAAGTACGCGCCACCGGTGCCCAGCGTGCGGAAGTTAAACGCTGCGTGGATATTTTCCGCGGTCAGATCGTCGATGTCACGGCAACGGTCTATACCATTCAAATCACCGGCACCAGCGACAAACTCGATGCCTTCTTTCAGGCTGTCGGTGAAGCCTCCATTCTCGAGGTCGTCCGGTCTGGTGTATCCGGCATCGGCCGAGGTGAAAAAGTATTAACCATTTGATTTACCCATTTTTTCAAGTCTGAGCCGGGGCTGCCCCGGCTTTTTTTTGCTTTGAATTTAAGGCAATTTTTAACTACCAAGACCATTTGACCTAGTCTTTCGAATTTGTGCGTGGTTTTTCGTCTATCGTTTTAAGGCTATTTCCAATCTTATTGTAATCGGTTACATTCACGCCCGCTGGTAATGAAATACATAACAGCTGGTAATGAATACATAACACAAGCTGGATCGGCTCGGCCGATGACACCGCGACCAGGATCTGCAGCCCACGGGCGCTCTGCAACAATTCAATAACGAGAAGGTAGAGATCCGATGA
>DJFQ01000118.1 GCA_002432095.1 Marinagarivorans sp. UBA5868
CCGCCGGAAGCCACCAAGGCCATCGAGTGCCGGGCCTGGGACTTAGCCTTCGAAGCGCGCGACATCTGCAAACAACACCTCCTCCGCCGCATCGCCTACGAAGCCCAACACAACCACCCCCGCCACTACATCGACACCCACAAAGCCCTGCAGGCGATAGCGCGGGGGAATCTGGATGAGACGTTGGCGTACAACTGGTCGACTAAGCTGGACACCATGCAGGTGCTGGCGAGGAGCCATAGGGATTTGGCGGCGAAGCTGGTGCGGGACTTGGAGGCGGTGCTGGCGGGGAAATTCGTCTGAAGCGAGAGCACCTACAAACAAAACTATGCTTGTGGGTGAGATAAACGAAGCGATAGCAGGCAGAAAGGGGAACGTGTAAAGTGATCTTGTGCCTTAAAAAAGCTGAGGCGCAAGCTCTCTTAATGTTGTCGCTCCCCTTAATTACATTCACCTCCCAGGAGGATTGTATGTCAGATCCGTGTGAAAGCTGCCTTATACCAACCGTGAGTTCCATTAAAAAAGATTATTCAATTGCGCAGGCGTACGCCTACGTCAACGCAAAAAATGATTACGAAAAAATAAAAAATGGTTCCGGATCGAATACGTCCCTTGATGTTGTTTACAAAGCCTTTGCATTCGACTTAAAAAATTCTAATAGCGCGGAACAATTCGAAGAGCGTGTTCGGCAAAAATTAACCACCATGCAATTTTCGATGGATGAACAATCCGCAGAATCCCACTATAGGCGGGGTCTGGAGGAGTTTCAAGTTGATGATTGGCTGGAATGTCAGCGAATCCACTCAAATTCAAATGCGTCCAAATTGCTGTTATACGTTCAGAAAATCACGCGTGACAGTGCCGCCGTTGTTGTTAGGTTCCAAGCAGGCTTCGGAGTACCGCCACGACAACTGCTAATTGTTGACGTTTCAGGTGCCAAGATCAAAGACAAGGCCGATGTGCAAGAGATGCTTGAAACGGCGAGCGAACGAACGTACCTTGTTGAAAAAAAGCAGGACACCTCAGAGGCACTAGTGACTGCTAAGGCTGGCGGCCTAACTCAGACAATCCATATTGACTTTGCTCACATCGCAAACCAAGGCGGCATGCTTGGCGATACCATATCCATCACGCGCTGCTCTCCCACTGCTGATACTCCCTATCCGAACTGGACACCGTCAAGAATTGACGTGACCGCCTTCGCAGCGCCTACACGATGGATCGCCGCAGGCACAGAGCATATGAACATATCTGTCACCAAAAAGACCATATTGTTTGAGATCACCCAGCTGTCGCAATATTTTGATTATGGTGCGCCCGGATTTGACGGTTTTGTTCTGCGAAATTTCGACCGAAAAATTAAAAGTGTCACCCTGAGCAATAATGCCCCGCTTGAAATCGAAATTAAACATACGGATGAGGAGGTTAGCGTCGATATAAGAGGCAGGTCTCCCGCCGGCAAAAGCTTTTCGCTGAATATGGAGTTTGTCGAGTAGCAATTTAGAAGCGAGGGCAGCGAATAAGCGATTAGCGGTCAGGTCGTAAAAACGATTGGGAACGTGTAAAGTTTAAGGGTGCGCCCCGGTTCGTCTGGGGCTGCTATCGATCACGCAATCGCACTCACTTAGACACTTTGAAATGAAAAAATTGCAGGACTTTATGACTTCGAACCCAGTGCTATTTGCGCTGGTGCCACCTATATCTATTGCAATCGCATATGCATTTGAGTTGGGAGGCGCTGCCTACTTTGAGTACCCATTTGATCTGGTATCGATAGATGCGAAGCTAATCTTCTTTTCGTTTACCACGTTTTCATTTCTCGCCCCAATAGTATTTTACGCTATTTCTATAGCTTTCGGAACTATAGACAATCGCTCCAAAATCATTAGACACCTGCTGCTTCCTCTTCTTATCTCTATGGGTGTTTGCTTCCCAATTTTATTGCTCTCTAACTTTAATATTATTGGCGTCTGCGTCTATATCATCTGTGTAGCATTCTACAGTGTAGTCGGCATCTTTTGCTGGCACCGATCCCATCAAGGAGACAGCAAGGAGACGGACAGACCAAGCACGGGTACGCCTAAAAAGACTCTTGAACTGAGCGTGCAGTTAATCAGCCTTGGAATGTGGTTTCTAGGCATCGCTTTCTGCATAAATCTCTCGATCGCCAGAAACAAGACCGAATTTCAAATTTTCGAATATGGCGGAGACAAATTTGCGCTTGTTGCAATTTATGGTGAGCGTGCCGTCGGGGTGCCATTTAAGAATGGCAAGCCGCAGCCAGGAAGAAGCATCACTGTTAATCTATCAAGCATTGACAGCTTAGAGTTTCAACGCGTAAGCAGCAGCGCTGAACTATGGAAACTATGGCGGTATTAATCAATTTTGCGGGCGGGAGTATCTGGATGAGGCGCTGGCGTATGTGCGGCGCGGGGTCGGGTCTTTAGATTTACACAAACCTAACCTATTTATTTCCCATGCGGGCCAGCAACTGTCGATAATATTCACAAAGAGCTATGAAAGTGCGCTCCTCAGGATAGGACTCGTCAATATGATCTATGTGTTTGCCGAATCGGTGGTACCACGAACAATCACGAACATACTTATATATATCCGGTTCCTGACTTAGCATTTTTCGGCCCGGTGTATGCGCGTAGATACACCGAATCCTATAAATCTTTTTTAGATCTTCGTAGTCGTGCTTTTTTATATAACCAAGGTTGTGCAACAGTAACGCCATCTTTCCTAAAGTGGCCGCAATTCCACTTTCACCAAAAATCAATTTTTCAACGTTGCTCTCGCTGTACTCCTCATTTCTGTTTCTAAATTCAGCTTTCAAAAGCTGGCACGCTTGAAGCTCCAACTCGCAAATTTTGTCGATGACCGCTCCACGATTTAGCGGATTTGCGTTCGTACTACCAAATTGCCAGTCACCCATGCAGTTTCCCTCAGCGAGATTTTGGAAATGGAATTACGGCTGCGGTAACAGCCGATTTTGAATCAACACCTGACGTTGATTTGAGTCGGGCGAGCTGCACAACTGTACCCGCTTCAGAAAAATAGCCGGGCGGCAGGTTAATCAAGGATTCCACGTCGGCTGGCGCCAAACCAAAATGACGGGGGACAGCCTCTTTTGGCATCACCTGCTGCCCAACAAGTAACTCGATCGTTCGTCGTAGCAGGCGCGGCTGCTCAGGCTTTCTATCTCCGTCGCCAGGCTCTGACTTTGCACCCCATCGAACCGAACGACGTTTAAAAAAGCTGGTCGCATCATATTCGCTCACCAACTCCAGCGCTCTCAAACGCATAAATATCGCCGCAGCAGATACACCCCACCGACGCTTAAAAAGTAATAGGTCGTCCAGCGTCGGCGGTATGCGTACCTCTGTGGCAAAAGAATCCGCAGGCAGTAAAAACGCTCCAGCGAACCGATGCGCCTGCTGCTCCAGTAATTTATGACGCTCAGGACACCTTGGATTTTTGATATAGCGATGCAGGACTAAGTGCCCTACTTCATGAGCAAGATCAAACCGGCTCCGGTATCCGTTATCTTTGTCAGAACTCAAAAAGATAAGCGGTCTTCCAAGGACATCACTCCACGCTGATAGCCCCTCGATTTGCGCAATGCCGGTTTCTTCCCGCACCAAAATTATTCCCGCCCCCTCGACTGCAAGGGCGAGATCCTGAATAGGAGAACGACCCAATCGCCAAAGCTCCCGACAATCAATAGCCGCCTTCTCGATGTCTTCGTCTGTAATTTCCTCCGGGTCAATGTAAACCCTCTCGGGCAACGAAAGCGATGGATAATCAACGAATTCCATCAAACTTAAAGCAATGTCTTGAGCCCACTCCAACCTAGCCTCCAACATTGCTCGCGCTGCAGAATGAGCAGATGCATTACTTCGAAAAAGCGGGAGGGAAACTTTTGGGGAGGGCTGCCGTACAAACCAATCCGGCGCAACGTTGACAACACTCGCCAATCTGTCGAGAGCGTCTCTTTCAGGCAATTGATTACCTGCCCTCCATTTACTGATAGTTGCAGGGGACACCCCAACTAATGAGGCTAACTGCAACTGCGTGAGCCTACGTGCAGCCAGTACTTGCGCTAGTCGCTCCGAATGAAAACCTTGCACACCTCCGCGGCTCATGCACTGTCTCCGCCGACGCCCTTGGCTGCCACATTCTTCTTCAGCTTCGGAATCACATTGTCTTCCTGCGACGGCGCATCTATGCTGCGCTCCAACAGCCAACCCAGAGGCCGTTTGAAAACCCAACCCTGCATTTTCGCGTCCGGTAATGCCACATACACTGAAGGAGGCGCATCAGCGCTCGAATGCCCTTGCGGGAAGCATGCAACAAAAAAGACAGATCCAGTTTTTGGTGCTGGCGGCAGCTCAAACAATCCTGGTTGAACCATCGCTTCGATGGCTTTATTTGCTTCCGCCATGTGCCTTCTTATATTGCTTCTTCGACCTGAAGCCCAACCAGCAGAAGAGACATTGAATCGTCCAAGCGCCAATATGCCAGATCGGCCGACCACGACACTGCTGCCATTCAGCGGGGTTGGCGATACCTCCGAGCTCTCCAATGCTTGGTGAAAGGTCTCGTTCATATGGAAGTGCCGAAGCTGTCCTAGCACGGAGCGTCTATGCCCTTTATGCATACCACGAGAATGCTCGTATGCCCTCTTGGCACCAACAATCAAGGCATCTTCCACCGCCAGCAGAGTCTGCCGTCCGATGTTTTTGCAAATGAGCTCCGCCAACTCCGCTTCTGAGCGCTGCATCACTTAATCCTCTTAGCCAATTTCGCTTAACGGGAATTAACCTTAAAAAAATTTCGCTTAAGCAAATGATGGCACAAAAAAAAAGCGGAATCTACTGCAGGCGTTGAACCTTGCAAAATAAGCTACATTAACCGATACTATACGAAATCTTGTATAAAGCAGGTAAGTTATATGGAAAAGCTCAAATACAAAAGCGTATTCGATGCGATAGCAGAAAACAGCGCAGAAGCTGCAGATATGAAATTCAGGGCAGATTTGATGCTGGTAATGCGGGAGCTGTTCGAAGATCAGCGATGGACGCAAGCCGACATAATGGCTGCATTAGAGATCGCTCAACCACGAGCGAGCGAATTGATGACTGGCAAGTTAGACAAATTCTCATCTGATAAACTAATTGGTTTTTTGGCAAAGCTAGGGTACCAACTGCAACCGCACTATCACCGCAACCAACCCGATGGAACTGCCGAAATACGATGCATAGTTAGCCGCATCTAAAGGGTGGCGTAAGGTCACCCCCCCTCCCTTCTTATCGACGCCATCATTTCCTTGTACCGCTCAGCTACGGTTCGCATGGCAGGCCTGTCGACTCCGTTTGTAGTCTTTGTGAATGCAGCTAACACGTAGACAATGTTCTGATACTTGGCACAGTAAACAACGCGGAACGCAGGGCTTCCGTTTTGCTTTAATTCGATGACACCCGCCCCGATCGTATTAGATAAGTCCTCGAATTGCGAATACGGCCGCAGCCCCTGCTGCACCGCATTTATATCTGACCCAAACGCGTCCAGCATGTCCTCTGGCAAAGCTAGGAAATCTCGCTTTGCCTGCTGATTGACGAAGGCGAAGCCCTTCATCTCCTTTTGCTTCTTATTAGTTTTTTGCTCGTCTTGTTTCTTCATTATAGCTATTTCTCCTTCTCCTAGATTCGATGTACGCGCACAAATTGAGTGCACTCGCGCAATATCGCACACGAGACGGAGCTTTGCAATAGCTTAGTAGATAAAATTCAGCACTATAAAATAGTTTTATATCGGAAAGAAGGACTTTTTTCTCATTTTAAAAAATAATTTACAAATAAAAGGCATAAGAAGCCTAAGTCTGCAACACAGAAAAGCGGCATCAAGCCGCCTCCTGAAACACGACCTTAGCCGTCACCGTCACACCATCGTCCCCCGCCTCCTTTCCAAAAAACCAATATTCCCCGGGGTTCAGGTACTGGCTTAGCTGAATGCGGCCTTGGCCGTCGCTGGTGCTGGTGCTGGTGCTGGTGCTGGTGCCCGTGGCCAGTGCGGGACCTGTCCAAGTGCCGCGCACACCACACGGCCCGGCAGCGCCACGTTATTGCGGTTAAGCAGGCGCACAACGGATTGCGTTTGCTGCCCTACTACATCCAGCACAAACACTTGTGCTTTCCGTAAGACCTAGCTGGTCCGTGGCAACCACTTCAATTTCGTACCGGCCTATCACTGGTGTGGGCCAGCTGAAAACGCGATTGGCGAAAGTCATTCCGGGCGGCAGTGGCGTGGCGCCCAAACTGCGCGCCGTCATTGTGATATTCCCACCAACGCCTTGCGCGAACGCGCTGGATGGCACCGTGTAGTTGAAGGGATTGCCAACAGCCCACGGGGCGGCATCCGGTATTGCGCTGCCGATTCTGGGCGGCTCGACCGATAGCGTGGTTGTATCGAATGGCACAACCACCGCAGGCACCGCAAGACTGGTATTGCCGGCGGCGTCCTGCACGGCATTTGCCACCACCGCCACACTCATATTGCCTTGCTGATTGCGCGGTGGCGCTACCGTGAGTGAATACAGCAGCCCGCCCGCAATGGAGGGCTGCACAAGCCCCACAAACTCACAGTCAACGAGGGTGAAATCGTCCCGCGTTAAACCGGTAACAAGCCTATTTTTGTGCCCGTTGGCGGCACCACGTTGATCACCGGTCGGGTGACATCTACCGGGAGTGTGTTCACGGGTACCGAAAGTGCGGCGTTCGGCAAGTCACCCATAGGGCCATAGTGGAATTTGTCATGTGTGACGCAAAAACTGTCCAGATACGGACGATATCAACCCGCTTTTATATTCCCAACGACATAAAAGCGAACGTATTTTTTAGTGAGATAAATCAAGCATAGGCACCAATCCTGCAAAAAAAGCTATGAAATGAGAAACATGACGGGAGATGATCATGATTGACGGCATATCGCGCACCACATCCGCCGCAATTGTTTCAAGAGCTTTTCAAAATCGGCCAGCCATTGCCACGCAACGGCAAGATAGTGCCGGTGGAAATATCTATGACTTCACAAACATGTCGCGAAAGGAATTTGATAGCCTTTGGCAAAACGGGAACGTACCACTCAAAATTCCACTACTAATTCTTCCCTCCGAAGGCTTAGATCTCACAAAAGATACAAAAGCGCAGCTTGATGCTGCATATGACAAAAACATTGATTTTATTGGTCACTTCCAAAAACTTATCGAGCATCAGAAGTCATTGCCAAATACAGATACAAATCAACAAACATTGAAGCTATACGAAGATACCCTAAACACCCTTGCGTCTTTACAAGGAAAGGCCATGGAATTGGGGATTCGCATAGACGTTTAATGGATGTCTGCTCGATGGGTACTTGTGGCAAGCAATGTGATGCAACCTGAAAGGCCGCGTGTGCAGGCGAGCCGTTTGCACTCCCCGGTTGGCTATATTTTCGACGCGAAATACCGCTCCCTGCCCCTCCACCACGGGTGAAGAGGCCTCACGACTGGCAGCTTGCACTTTTTATAAGCACCGGTGCGCACCACCCCAGCTCTTGGAAACAGGGAACACGATAACTATCGGATAAATAGTACTCCCCAGCCTCATACGTATGTACTTTATTGACGCAGAGTTTGCCCGGTCATATACCGACTTACCCAGCAAGTTTATATAGGCGAATGGCCTTTTCTTACTAACTCCCACACGAATTTTTATCGTAGCTCTGCTATTTTTTTATCTTTCTTTCAAATTCGTTTTCCGCTCTTCCACTTCTTAATATACATTGCACAGCGGCAGCTCTTTTCACAGCTTTTTGGCTGGGGAAATCAAAACGCTTACCGGCAGGCTGCCAAAGTTGATTATTAAACCGTGGCCACTCGCATCGGCGAGTGCGCACAAAATGTGTATACGCGCCACGCCTGCGTGGGAATCAATTTTAATGGCATTGCCGCAGTCAACAACGACGAGATTGGAGAAGTATTTATGCCTTGTAATAAATGTGGTGTTGAGTATCCAGCGGATCTTTCATTTCAGGAAAAGGCGCAGCACGAAGCCAATTGTTCTGGTGTTTTCGGCTTCAAATATGTCCACCGATTTGTGGGTGAAGAGGAGATGAAACACATTTACCAAATCCGACGCCAGACAGCATCCGCTAACGGAATTAGCAAACTAGAATCCCCGCCCGCGAAGAATGTGCGCGATGCATGGGGAAAGATTCTGACAACGCAGATGGAAGCATTTACCAATAGCTCAACAATGGGGAACATGCTGCAAACCCATACAATGACGCGATTCGGAGGGGGAGGTATCGGTCAAGGCCAAACCCTGGTGAGTTTTGCGACCGATGTTGAAAAACTGGTAGAGAGTACCGATCCCTCTGTGCAAACCATCTGCAAGAACGCGCCTTATATCATTTCCATTCTGATTCCGAACAGCAGCAGCCTGGACGGCGCCAGTGATTTGAGCAAAGAGGAAACAGAGGTTGTCGTTCGTAACATGGCGCAGCCATTGGCAATGTTGTTATCCAAAATCACACCGAACCCCTACAAATCGACAAATTGAGAGTCGACATCCATACCCGCCATTAGAACCACTTATAAAGTATTGGCCTGCCACTGCCTTGGTGTCGAAAGTTGTNNAATTGTCAGCTCAGGTCGGAATTTCTGGAACGTAAAACTGCGCGGTAAAAATAC
This sequence comes from Marinagarivorans sp. UBA5868, assembly GCA_002432095.1. Lineage (GTDB taxonomy): Bacteria > Pseudomonadota > Gammaproteobacteria > Pseudomonadales > Cellvibrionaceae > UBA5868. Next base: position 8,738 of record DJFQ01000118.1, read on the forward strand.
GTAATTTGTCTCGGAAATAAGCGATTCAATGGGCGAAATTCTACCGGACGAAAAACCCTGAAAGCCTCGATTTGCGGGGCTTTGCGGGCGAAAGAGACTTAATGTGATTTGGAAGATGGTGCCCGAGGCCGGACTTGAACCGGCACGGCCGGTTAGGGCCGGGGGATTTTAAGTCCCCTGTGTATACCTATTTCACCACTCGGGCTGAGGGTCTGTGGCGCGAGGGCGTCCACATAAGGAAGTTGGAGGCGCGACCCGGAGTCGAACCGGGCTGAACGGATTTGCAATCCGGAGCATAACCGCTTTGCTATCGCGCCATGGCCAAGAGGCTGCGCATTCTAGCGAAATTTTTTTGGGCCGCCTAGCGCTATTTTCACTTTTTTCCTGCTAGACGACAGCCAATCGCTTGATTCAGAAAGTTATTTTTCCAGCGGGTGGGACGTGGTACGGAAACTGGGCCAAGCGGCGCGCAAATAGACGATCATCGACCACAAAGTCAGCAGCGCCGCCGCATAAAGTGTTACCAGGCCAACCATTTTCATCAACGGAAACCGCTCGGGATTGAACAGCAGCAGTACGACTATGGCGGTGATCTGCAAGGTCGTTTTGATTTTGCCGATATGCGATACCGCCACTGTTGCGCGTTTGCCAACTTCGGCCATCCACTCGCGCAGCGCGGATATGACGATCTCCCGGCAAATGATGACCGCTGCCGGCAGGGTAAACCAGATGGAGCCGTGCAACTCGATTAATAAGGCCAGGGCCACCGCCACCATTAGCTTGTCGGCCACCGGATCGAGAAACGCACCGAAGGGTGTGGACATTTGATATTTGCGGGCGATGTAGCCATCCAGCCAGTCGGTAATGCCGGCCAGACCGAACAGCGCCGCAGAGACGGGAAAGCGCCATTCGTAGGGAAGATAGAAGATGATGACCAGCAGCGGGATCAGGAGGATGCGACAGAAAGTCAGTTGGTTAGCCAGGTTAAACATTAACCGGAACACTCCAAATCAAATGCGGTGAAGCAAGTTACTCACTATGGAGAACGCTGTAAACCTCCTGCGCTAACTTTTTGCTGATGCCGGGCACTTTCGCGATATCGTCCACGCTTGCCCGCATCACTTCCTGCAAACCGCCGAAGTGGTTGAGCAGCTGCCGCCTTCTTGTCGGACCTACGCCGGCAATGTCTTCCAAGCGCGATTTACGCCTTTGTTTATCGCGCGCTTGCTTGTGACCGGTAACCGCAAAACGGTGGGCTTCGTCGCGAATTTGCTGGATCAGATGCAGAGCGGGATCATCACTCGCCAGTACCTTTTCGGTGCCGTCTTCAAGAATCAAGGTTTCAAAGCCGGGTTTGCGAGTAGTGCCTTTGGCGACCCCGAGTAATGTAATGGTTTGAATGCCCAACTCGCCCATGACTTCCCGCGCTTTATTCAATTGGCCTTTGCCGCCGTCGACGATTAACAGTGAGGGCAGAGGTTTACTTTCTTTTTGCAGCCGGGCGTACCGGCGCGTTAAGGCCTGCTCCATGGCCGCATAATCGTCACCCGCCTGGATATTTTCGATATTGAAGCGTCGGTAGTCGGATTTGACTGGCCCCTTGCGATCAAAGACCACACAAGAGGCCACCGGCCGCTCGCCGCTGCTATGACTTATGTCGAAGCACTCCATGCGTTCCGGCATCTCCTCCAGCTGCAGAGTCGCTTGTAGTGCCTCATATTTTTTCAGCGTACTGTCCTGGTTGCCGAGACGCGCGCGAAGGTTCTGGCGAGCGGCCTCGATGGCCATGGCGAGCCAACGGGCGCGGTGCGTACGCACGCTGTCGCTGATCGACATATTCCGTCCGAGTGCCTGTTTTACCGCTTCGCTCAGCGCTTCAGCTTCCTCAACAGGGTGACTGATCACCACTTCCGCCGGAATATCCATGGCGCGTTCGCTGAGATAAAACTGGGCGAGAAATTCGCCGAGTACTGCACTCTCGCCCTCGCCCAACAAATCTTTAGGAAAATAGCTTTTACTGCCCAGCACGCGTCCCTGGCGGATAAATAAAACATGGATACAAATTTCACCGGCTTCCATAGCACAGGCCACCACATCGGCGTTGCCAGAGCCATTTTCGACAGAATGCTGAGCCTGTACTTGGCGCAGCGCGGTAATTTGATCGCGCGCTGCCGCTGCTCTTTCAAAATCCAGCGCCTCAGCGGCGCGGCTCATATCCACCACTAACTCATCGTGCAGAGACTCGTTTTTGCCCTCTAAAAACATAGCAGTATGGCGAACGTCGGCCGCGTAATCCTGCGGATCAATCAGGCCGACGCATGGGCCAGTGCAGCGGCCAATTTGATATTGCAGGCACGGGCGACTGCGATTGCGAAAAACACTGTCTTCACACTGTCGCATGCGAAAGGTTTTTTGCAAAAACTGCAGACTATCACGCACGGCGCCCGCGCTCGGAAATGGACCAAAATAACGGCCCTTGAATTTCTTTGGGCCACGATGCAGGGCGAGCCGTGGATAATCCTCGCCTTGGGAGAGAAAAATATACGGATAGGATTTATCGTCGCGCAGCAGAATGTTATAGGGCGGACGCTGCGCTTTGATGAGATTTTGTTCGAGCAACAACGCTTCTGCTTCGCTGGCAGTGACTGTGACTTCAACAGAGCGGATGCGCTGCACCAGCGCGTGGGTTTTTGGGTTGAGCCCACTTTTATGAAAATAACTGCTGACGCGGTTTTTTAGATTTTTTGCCTTGCCAACATAGAGAATTTTTCCGGCGAGATCATACATCTGATACACGCCGGGCTGACGGGTGAGATTTTTGAGAAACGTCTTCGAATCGAATTCTGGAGCGTCGGAAACTGTGGGCATGGCGTCTGCTTTTTTACGCCTACTCCATAGCGTCTATGTCGAGAATTTTGTGTTTAACCGCAAGCAATGTCAGTTCGACGTCGCTATTGATATTCAGTTTTTCAAAAATGCGATAGCGGTAGCTATTGATGGTTTTTGGGCTTACGCAAAAGGTGTCGGCTATAGTCTGCACCTTGGCGCCATTGGCAATCAAAATTGCCGTCTGCAATTCCCGTTCGGATAACATTTCGAAAGGAGAAGCACCTGCTTTTGCGCCGCTAAAACTGCGCAGCGCCAATTGCTGGGCAACATTGCTGCTCATGTAACGATTGCCGGCGACTACCGTTTTGATCGCATCGATCATTTCATCAAAGTTGGCGCCTTTGGTGACGTAGCCGCATGCTCCAGCCTTCATTAAGCGCTCAGGATACATGTCGTCTGCCAATGAAGTAACCGCAATGATTTTGATATTGCTGTTATAGGTGAGAATTTTGCGCGTTGCTTCAAGACCGCCGATACCCGGCATTTTTACGTCCATCAGCACCACTTCTGGTTTAAATTCCCGCACTAGACGCACCGCTTCTTCGCCGGTTTTTGCTTCGCCCACCACTGTAAAGCCGGGCACATCCGACAGCATCCGCACAATCCCCATGCGCACCAGGTCGTGATCGTCCGCCACTATTATTTTTGTCACTGTTACTTCACCTCTTGTATGTCTATCGGCGGAGGCCTTTGCGTCAGCCAAAGAAATACAGAGAAATCCACTCCCTGAATTTCCGCTTTCCGTCGCGCTCCGCCTTTGTCCCTTTAAAAGTCAGCGCCAATTTACCATTCTCATCCGTGTAAAGGTACTGGCTTATCACCAAACAAATGTATGAAACATATGTTTTATTCCATCAGGTAAATTTAGACGGGTTCGATGTGACGAAAGGTTAAATTGATGCGCGGATCGACGACTTTTGTGGTTTTGGGAACGCCGTGTCGCCAGAAGTGTTGCGTCTCGCCGGACATTTCCAAAAGATCGCCATTGCCCAAATTGATGGAAAGAGATTCAGCGTTCATCCCGCGATATGGCTTTAATACAAATCGCCGTGCACCGCCCAACGTCAGCGATGCAATTACCGGGCGCGGTCCTAGCTCCGGCTCATTATCGGCATGGAATCCCATGCTGTCGGATCCGTGGCGATACCAGTTCGCCAACACGCTGTTAAAGGGTGCTCCACATACTTCTTCCAAGCGCTGCCGAATATCGCTCAGCTCCGCCGTCCAGGGTACGGGAACAAACGTGGTGCCGGAATAACGGTAAACCGCTTCCGCATTGCCATACCAGGCTTGTAGACGTGGAATCGGATGCTTCTTACCGGCGATGGTGAGAGTCGGTTGCTCCCATTGCAGACTTGTTACGAGATGATCATAGAGAGACTGCGCGGCAATATCATCGAGCCAGCCACGCCAAATTCGAACACTAGCGGAGGGAAG
>DJFQ01000218.1:0-4372 GCA_002432095.1 Marinagarivorans sp. UBA5868
ACGACGATTTCGGTAAGGACCACACCGCCGGATTCGTCGTTTTCGATATCTTGGGCAAAGCTTGATGCCGGGGTCGCAAGTGCTGCGCAGAGTGCTACGTAAAGTGTCCGGCGCGGGAAAGTGAGCTGAAATTTATTCATTTTTGGGAGTCTCCTGAATTCGGTTCGCGACGGGTCACTGGCGGATCGCACTACAGCTGTCGATCAGGAATTCAGCGGTTGGTACTGAAGCCTGGATATATGGCGTGAACTCTGTTTCTGTTCCATCTGGGTCATGCTGGTAAAAGCCGCTGAGTTGCACCCAGCTCGCAGAGGTCACGACTGCGTCTGCCACAGGGATATAGACTCCGGGGTCACCTTCGACACCGGGGAGGCCGTCGCGCAGTTTAATCGTCAAAGTCGCGGTGGCCTCGGGATTTTCCGGCGCCATCCGCACATGACAAGAGAATTGATAAACCTCACCCGCTTGTGGTGCGGCTACAGTGAAGCTCGCACCTTGCCAAGCTTCATTGCGATTAGTTACCAGAACGCTGTAAGCGCCGGTATTAAAATCGGTTGAGGTGCGAGTAAGAGCTACGTTGGGACCAAATGGTCCCCAGCCAGAAAGGCTCGATTCCACATCGCCGTTGACGGCCATCTGCGTCGGCAATGCCAGAGTTAAATCATCTACATAAAAGCTCGCGGTGGCGCCCTCTTCCGTAGATTCGATATACAGAAAATGCTCCGCGAGCGTTCCGTTTGCCGTGTGAGTAAAACTACCTGCCAGTTCTACCCAACCAGATGCCGTCACCTCTGCACTGCCGAGTTGGATGTACTCTGCTGGACTTCCCGTTACCGTGCGCTTCAAGGTGAAATTTAATTGCGTTGCGGGAGTGCCGGGTGTCAGGCGCACCCATACGGAGGCGGCGTATGCTCGACCTTGAGAAAGCGGTGGTAGATTCATCAACGGGCCGTTCCAATTTAACGTGCGCCCCGTGACCAAAAGACTTGCCTCTCCGCTGTGACTTTCTTCAGTGGAGCGCGTGATCAGTATGGCCTCCCCTTGTGAAAGCCAAGGTTGAACGCCACTCTCGACGCCACCGTTAACAATCAAATTGCTGAGCGAGATCACCACCAAATCATCCACGTAATAGCTAAGGTTTAATTCGGAAGATTCAACGTAAAGAGCAATATCGCCCCATCTGCCGGGGGAGTTGTTCTGGAAGGTGCCTGAGAGGCGCGTCCAGCCGCTGGCGGTGACCTCAGCAGAATCGATTGGGGTAAAGGTTGCGCCCTCTTCACCTTCAATTTGGGTTTTCAGGGAGAGCTGCACTGGCGAAGCGTCTTCTCCGGCGGCCAGGCGAACCCAGACAGATGCTTCGTATTGGCCGCTGGGAAGCGTCTTCATTAGCGGCATCACAGGTCCATGCCAATCGATGGAGCGGCCTTCCACCAACAGGCTGTAATCACCCCCATGGCTCTGCGCAGTCGTTCGTGTGGCGGTAACGCCATCGCCCTGCGGATACCAGTAATAGTCCCCCGCTTCGAGATCGCCGTTGCCATACCAATTGGCCGGATTGCGCGGGTCCGCTGGAGCGAGGGAATCATTGTCCGGCGCGGCAGGGCCCGCGGGATTCACCGTCGATCCCCCATCGTATTCCAGCGCAGGGTCGTTATTGGCTGAGCAGGCAAACTGCAGGATGATCAAGGCTGCGGCCATCCAGGACTTGCCGCCTGGCAGTCGAGAGAGGGTCAGTGGTTTTGTGTTCATGCATTTCTCCAAAAACCAGCTTTATGCCAGCGGATTACTGACTGCTGATGGTGTTATGAAAGACAAAGTGGAGCTGAGAATGGGTCGGAGGGTGTTCATACAGCCATGGAAATATACAAACATGGAAACAGCCCCGCGCACTCAAAGCTCGGTAATGCTTATTCCCGGATACGTAGTCCGCGTGACTTTCAATATGCCTCTCCGCATACGGAGTCCGCAGTTATGGTTTTGACTAAGACTAGAAGCGGATGGCCGATTGAGCAAATCCAAGTCTCCTATTCAATTGCTTTAATTCGCTGCCGGTGCAGCGTATCTTATGCGCTCGTTTTTTCAGCATAAAAACCGAGTTCTTATGACATACCGATATACGCCCTGGTGGCTTCCCGCTGCTCTGATTGTTTCACTCCTGATGTGCGCTGTTTTGTTTGCGGCTCTCGTATTGCGTACCCCGAAAGCGGTGTCTGCCACCACAAACAACGAAAATGGTGCGACTACGGAAATCTATCGGTGGCGCCTGGTTACAACGTGGCCAAAAAAATTCCCCGGTCTCGGTCTAGCGCCAGAAAATTTTGCCGAGCTGCTCAACAAAATGAGTAACGGCCGTATTCAAATTACGGTTTATGGCGCCAACGAAATCGTTCCAGCCATGGGCGTTTTCGATGCGGTATCCTCCGGCAGCGTGGAGATGGGCCACGGCGCCGCGTATTACTGGAAAGGCAAAATTCCCGCATCCTCATTTTTTACCGCCATCCCTTTTGGCATGAATGCCACGGAATTTAATGGCTGGCTGCATTACGGCGGCGGCCTGGAAATGTGGCGGGAAATTTACGCGCCGTTTAATCTGATTCCGTTTGCCGGCGGTAATACCGGTGTGCAAATGGGCGGTTGGTTTAATCGCGAAATTAAATCTATCGCCGACTTCAAAGGTTTAAAAATGCGCATTCCCGGTTATGCCGGTGAAATTTTCACCCGCGCTGGCGGCACTGCAGTCAATATTCCCGGCGGCGAACTTTACACGGCACTGCAATCTGGCGTAATCGATGCCACCGAATGGGTCGGCCCTTATAACGATCGCGCATTCGGTTTTCAACAAATTGCCAAATATTATTACTACCCTGGCTGGCAAGAGCCTGGTCCAGGCTTGGAATTCGTCATTAACAAAAATGTGTACGAATCACTGCCGCAAGATCTGCAAACCATGATTTCCGTCGCCGCCCGCGCGGTTAATCAGGACATGCTAGATGAATATACAGCGCGCAATAACAGCGCATTAAAAGAACTCGTCGAACATCACAAGGTTGATTTGCGACCTTTTCCGGACGATGTGCTCAAAACTCTGAAAAAAATTAGCTGGGAAGTCTATGACGAAATGGCAGCCAAAGACGCAACTTTTGCTCGGGTCTGGAAATCCTATCGGGAATTTTTGGAAGATGTTGGTGATTACCACAAAATCAGCGAGCAATATTATTACGAGAAACGATAGCCAAATTACCAGCGCCATTCGGATTTGTTGTTCGGCTTTTACCTGCCCGTGTTTAGTTAACCAGATAATAAATTCTTTGCGCGACGCTGCTCAATATTGCTTGAGCCAAAATCATAATATGATATACCCTTTCGGCGCAACACCGTCGTAACTAACTGTTTTAGCAGTTGGTTAATAAAATAAAAATGTATCAGTCACGCGTTATTTTTCTGGAGACGGCTTTATGCTGCGTCAACACAATATTTTCCCCAAATTATTTTTATTAGGTTCACTTTGGCTGAGTGCCGCTGCGGTATTTGCTCAGGATGGCAAAATGTATCCAATGGATGCACCGGAAGAACCCCGTGCAATACCACTGAATACCGGCGGCGTTGCCGACCAACCGGCGCAAGAGTCCTGGTTTCGGCAGTGGGGAGACCCCATGGCCCGCAATATCACCAAAGCAACCTTAACCCCTTTTCTCGCTGATCCAAAAAGAGCCAACGGAACAAGTGTAATAGTCGCACCGGGCGGCGGATTTATGTGGCTCTCCATGGGTAACGAAGGCTGGGAAGTTGCGGAAGCCCTCGCCGCGCAGGGAATTAATGCATTCGTGCTGAAATATCGCTTGCAACCCACGGAGGACACCCTCGAAGGATTTGAAAAACAAATGAACCAGCGACTCGCCGATGCGGAAGAGATGACCAAAAAAACCGGTAAGCGCCCCAGCAGAATTCCTCCAGATCTCACCAACCAACTCGCCGATGTTGAAGCAGCATACGCGCTGATTAAAAGCCGCGCCAAAGAATGGAACGTGGAAATGACGCGAATCGGCATGATGGGTTTTTCCGCTGGTGCGGGCCTCACAATGGCAACCACGCTGCAATCGAAAGTGGATCTCGCGTTTATTGCACCTATTTACGGCGGCATGGGCGAAGTTAAAGTTCCCAAAGATGCACCACCTATGTTTGTTGCCATAGCCACAGATGATTTTTTATTTCACGGCGAATTCGGTTTGATTAAATCCTGGCTCGACGCAAAAATTCCGGTGGAATTTCATCTCTACCAAAACGGCGGTCACGGTTTTGGCTTAGGCAACCCGGATCGCACCAGCAATAAATGGTTTGATGCGTTTATGCATTGGTTGGATGTGAATGGGTT
>DJFQ01000218.1:4429-4564 GCA_002432095.1 Marinagarivorans sp. UBA5868
TCGCATTATTTCGAGTCGAGATAACGACAAGCATCTATCTGAACGATCGGATTTTTATTCTCCGGGTGAAGTGCGTTCGCTCACAAAAAGCGAAGGGTTGTAACGACAAGGCGAGCGGGATTCGTTAGGCTCGAA
>DJFQ01000165.1 GCA_002432095.1 Marinagarivorans sp. UBA5868
GTGCATGCGCTCCCGGCGTCAACGGGTGTCGGTTTTACCGACCCGAATCCCAGAGCAACGATTTCAGCGAGCCGTCGTTACATGCGGGTTTTGTGTTCCAGTGGCGCAATGGTTTGTACAGTTTCGGCAAGTTGGCCAATGGTTTTCGTATCCCCCAAACTGCGGAGCTTTATCGCACCCAATCCCCCGAACCGGCGGGTATTGAGCCGGAGCAGATCACTTCTGCGGAGTTGGGTTTACGTGTGCAGAACGGCGGCTGGTTTGCCCAGGGGGCGATCTATTGGATGGAAAACCGGGACGGCATCATCCAGAACAGCGATCGCCTTTATATCAACGAGGTCGATACGCAGCATCGTGGAATGGAGTACGAAGTGGGTTATGACGGCCGCCTGCTTTCGCTGCAGATAAGCGGGCAGGTAGCGCGTCACACTTATCAAAACAACCCCAATCTGTCCGGCGAGCCGCAACAGTTGGCGGGGTTGGATGTGGATACGGCACCTCGACACATGCATCAAGCTGAGCTGGATTGGCATTTGGGGTCCAATATCGATCTCGGTCTACAGGCGCGGTATATGGGGAGTTATCAGATGGACATGGACAATCTTTTCAAGTACCCCGGCCATACCTTGGTGGATCTGAACATCACCACTCGGCTCAACCCCCAGTTGGAATGGCGCTGGGGTGTGATGAATCTGTTCGACAGGGCTCATGCCGAGCGCGCCGATTTTGCCAATGGTGACTATCGCTATTTCCCCGGATTGGAACGGCGCATCAGCACCAGCGTTCGCTATCGGTTTTAGGGTGCCGCCGCGGCGTTCGATGCGTGGCGGTTTGTCGCGAAACCGCCTTGTTCTGCTCTCTTAACCTGTTACCCTGGCGACCTTTTAGCGCGGAGATTCCCCATGCCTCTTTTGCTACGTCTAACAGTCTGGTTGGCGATATTTTGCAGCACGGCTTGTAGCCACCCTCCGGCAAAAACGCCACTTGTTTCCACTTCCAACATTCCAACATCTTCATATGCCGCGGTATTTGGAAATGATCGCGGTGCCGTCGCCAGCGTTAATCCACTTGCCACGAATGCCGGCCTCGCCGCCTTTGCTGCGGGTGGCAATGCGATAGATGCCGCCATAGCGATGGCTTTTACCTTGGGCGTTGTGGACAGTCACAACTCCGGGATCGGTGGCGGTTGTTTTGTCCTGGTGCGGCTGGCGGATGGTCGAGTGTTGGCAATTGATGGCCGTGAAATGGCGCCGGCGGGGGTGAGGCGCGAAACCTATCTGAAAGACGGCAAGGTCCAGCCTGGTTTGAGCAAAACCGGCGCTTTGGCCTCGGGGGTTCCCGGATCGGTCGCGGCTTACCATCATCTCCAGCAACTGGGCGGGCGACTGAATTGGGAGCAGGTGATTTTGCCCGCGGCAGAATTGGCAGAGCGAGGTTTTCCCGTCGACCGGACCTTGGCATTGCGGCTTCAGGGCGTGCAGAAAGATCTCGTCCGTTTTCCCTCGGCAGCGGCGATTTATCTGCTGCCATCGGGCGATGCCCCCCCCGCGGGACATCAACTTCGCCAAGTGGATTTGGCGGCGAGCTATCGGGCATTGGCATCGCGGGGGCCGGACTGGTTTTACCGGGGTGAATTCGCCAAGCGTACCGAAGAATGGATGAGGGCCAACGGCGGCGTGATGACCAAGCAAGATTTCGCCGACTACAAGATTAAGACCCGCGAACCCCTAATCACCCGGTTCAAAGGCTATGAGGTGTATGGTTTCCCCACCCCCAGCTCCGGCGGCACCCATGTAGCGCAGATGCTCACCATGTTGGAGCCCCAGTCCTTGGATACGCTTTCCGAAGTGGATTTTTATCATCGGTTGGCGGAGGCGATGCGGCTGGCGTTCGCTGACCGTGCTCACTGGCTGGGTGACAGCGATTTTGTACCAGTACCCGGTGGACTCCTTGCCCCTGATTACTTGGAAAAAAGGGCAGGGTTGATCGATCCCAATCACGCGGGAGATAAGGTCACGCACGGTATTCCGCCGGACGCCGAGGCGCTCTTCAACAAACACACCACACATATCGCTGCTGCCGATGCCGAAGGCAATTGGGTGGCCATCACCACGACTCTCAATACCAGCTTCGGCAGTAAAGTGGTGGTGCCGGGAACTGGGGTATTGCTCAACAACCAGATGGATGACTTCTCCCTGGACCCCGGCGTACCCAACGCATTTGGTCTTGTGGGCGCACATGCTAATAGCGTCGCGCCGGGCAAACGGCCCCTGTCGAGCATGAGTCCCACCCTGGTGACCCGCAACGGCAAGCCGGTGATGACGCTCGGCGCGGCAGGGGGGCCGACCATCATTTCCCAGGTCACNNCAGTGGAGTCCGAACCTCCTATTCATCGAAAACATAATGACAGAGGCAGTGCGCGAGGGTCTGCGCGGCAAAGGCCATACGCTGAAGGAAATGGGCTCTTTTGGCGGAACGCAGGCCATAGTGCTGGAGGACGGCAAGTTTGTACCCATGACAGAGCCGCGTGTTATCGAGCGTAATCGTGAAGAAGCCGAACAGAATTAGGCGGCTAGAGGTCGAGCAGCGACAATGGCGGTTTCAATAACCTGTGGATCGCGGGTTTTCTTGATGGCTTCGAATAGCTGTCCAGCTTGTGGATAGTGGCGCTGCAAATACATCAACCATTGTTTCAGACGGTTGCCGCAAAATTGTTTTGGGTAGGACAGGACAGTTTCCCGCTGAAACTGCAGCAATAGATCGCTGATGTTATGCCAATTCAAGGGCTGGTATTCGGCACCTTGGTGCTCGGCGCGAATGGCCAGAGCGAGATCAGGTCGCGACAGCAAACCGCGACCGAGCATCACGTTTTCGCAACCGGACTCTGCCCGGCATTGGCGATAGTCCTCCGGGGACCAGATATCGCCGTTGGCAATAACTGGGATTGTTAATCGTTCACGAATTTCTCCGATACATCCCCAGTAGGCTGGGGGGCGATAGCCGTCGGCTTTGGAACGACCGTGAACCACCAGTTCCGCAATGCCGCCTTCGGCCAATGCGAGCGCATTTTCAATGTAACGCGAGCGGCTTTCGTATCCCAGGCGGATTTTGGCAGTAACGGGGATCGCTGCCGGTACCGCATCACGCACCTGCCGGGCTATGTCGTGCAGCAACTCAGGTTCGTTGAGCAGGCACGCGCCGCCGCGGTTTTTGTTAACGGTTTTGGCGGGGCAGCCAAAGTTTAGGTCGATTCCGGGTGCGCCCAATCGCGCCGCCCTGCGCGCGTTGATCGCGAGAAGGGCAGGATCGCTGCCCAAAAGTTGGATTTTTACGGGTATCGGCAGCGGCGCTGCCAACTCAGGACAGTAGCGACGAAATACCTTTTCCGGCAAACGCGTATGAGTCACGCGGACGAATTCGGTCACACATAAATCGATGCCACCAACTCCCGTATAGAGGCGGCGTAAGTGGTGATCGACAACGCCTTCCATAGGCGCGAGGTAGATACGCATAATCAGGTTCAAACAAATTGGCGCGCAATGGTAGCACTTGCCACCGACGGGGCAAGTGCGTGAACATCGCTGTTGCCTTACGGTCATGGCGACCCACTTTGCCTGGGCGCAGTGGTCGTGATCCCGCGACTGATTCCCACAACTTCATTTAAGTTGTTGTAAGTCTTTGAATCTTAAGGCAGTATTCTGCCCCTTCTGAAAATTGCCCGGGTATTGTTAACCGGCCTTCTGTGGTTTTGGTGAAAAAGCGCTGGCAAATATTGCCGCCAAATAGCAAATAGACGCGTTCCGCTGTGCCTTATGGCAGCCTCGGCGCGTTTTAGAGAGAGGAGTGTGTATGCAAGAGTCGCTGCTGGGCCAGGGCCTCGACCTTATGGTCTATGGAATGGGTACAGTGTTTGTATTTCTAGCAGTACTCATTCTCGTCACTTTCGCCATGTCCAAGCTGGTGGTGCGATTTTTTCCAGAGGCGCCAGCACAAGTTAAAACAATCAAATCCACGTCTCGGAAACCTTCTAGCGCGGTGGACCCGCGAACGTTGCAGGTGATCCGTGCCGCTATCCAGCAACACCGGGCGCGGCGCTCGCGGTAAGCCTCGCGAACACAGCATTGCCGATCGGTCAGCATCTGACGGTTGATCACCGGGCCGGCGATTGAATATGAATAAGCATGAATGAAAGGCATCTCGGTATGACAAAAGAAGCTTCGTCCAAGTTGGGGATCACCGATGTGGTGCTGCGCGATGCGCACCAGTCTCTTTTCGCTACGCGCCTGCGCATCGATGATATGTTGCCCATTGCCGCCAAACTTGATCAGGTCGGCTTTTGGTCGCTGGAGTCCTGGGGTGGGGCCACTTTCGATGCATGTATCCGCTATTTGGGCGAAGATCCCTGGGACCGTATTCGCGAACTGAAAAAAGCCATGCCGAAGACGCCGCAACAAATGTTGTTTCGCGGCCAAAATATCTTGGGTTATCGCCACTATGCCGACGATGTAGTGGAAAAGTTTGTCGAGCGAGCTGCAGTCAACGGTGTTGATGTCTTTCGCGTTTTCGACGCCATGAACGATATCCGCAATATGCGCACCGCACTACTGGCGGTGAAAAAAGCAGGGAAACATGCCCAGGGCACGATTTCCTACACTCTCAGCCCGGTGCATACGTTGGATCTTTGGCTGGATCTGGCGCGCAAAATCGAAGACTTAGGCGCGGATTCCATCTGCATTAAAGACATGGCCGGTTTATTAAAACCCTATGACGGATATGAATTGGTGAGTCGTCTCAAGCAGACATGCTCCATCCCCATTCATATGCAGTGTCATGCCACCACCGGTCTGGCGCACGCTACCATCCTCAAGTGTGTTGAAGCCGGTATCGACAATGTCGATACCGCTATTTCCTCCATGTCCATGACCTATGGCCACAGTCCTACCGAAACTCTGGTGGCAACCCTCGCTGGCACCGAGCGTGACACCGGCCTGGATCTCGAGTTATTACAGGAGATCGCACTTTATTTCCGCGACGTGCGCAAGAAGTACGCAAATTTTGAAGGTTCCCTCAAAGGGGTGGATGTGCGAATTCTTACTGCCCAGGTCCCCGGCGGCATGTTGACCAATATGGAAAGCCAGCTGAAAGAACAGGGCGCCTTGAATCGGCTTGACGAGGTGCTGGACGAAATTCCGCGTGTTCGCAAAGACCTTGGCTATATCCCCTTGGTAACGCCGACATCGCAAATCGTCGGCACGCAGGCGGTAATCAATGTTATGAGCGGCCAGCGTTACGCCACCATCTCCAAAGAAACCCAGGGTGTTCTGAAGGGAGAGTACGGCGCGACACCGGCAGCGGTGGACAAAGATCTACAGGCGCGGGTTTTGGCGGGTGCCGAACCGATTACCTGTCGTCCGGCGGACCTGCTCCAGCCGGAGATGGTCAGTCTGACCAAGGAGTTGAAAGACTTGGCGGTCAGCAAAAAGCTGCGATTGGCACCTGCGGACCGGGAAGTGGATGACGTTCTTACCTATGCATTGTTTACCCAGGTCGGCCTGAAATTTCTGGAGAATCGCAACAATCCGGCTGCTTTCGAGCCGACGCCAGGTGAAGGAACCGCAGCCGAGCCAGAGCCGGAGAGAACCCCCGGTGGCGATGAAGTGTACACAGTAACGGTGGAAGGGCGCGAATACACGGTGACTGTGAGTGATGGCGGCGATATAACCGGTATTTCTGCACTAGGCAAAGGCCGGGAGAGCGCACCGGTCAGTGCAGTGGTGGCGGGCGGTGTGCCGGTAAATGCGCCACTTGCCGGCATTATCTGCAAAGTTTTGGTTGAGCCCGGTCAGGAGGTGATGGCGGGGGAGGCGATTCTGATGTTGGAGGCGATGAAAATGGAAACCGCCGTTAGCGCGCCGACCGCTGGCGTTGTAGACAATATCAATGTTTCCGAAGGCGATTCAGTAGCCGTCGGCGACATACTCCTGACCATCGCCTAAGCAGGAGTGCGATATGAATAATCTTTACAACCTTTGGCAAAGCTCCGGTATCGCCCAGGCATCATCGGGCCAGGTACTGATGCTGGTGATCTGCCTGTTCCTCCTGTTTCTCGCCATCCGCAAAGGCTTCGAACCGCTGTTGTTGGTGCCGATTGGTTTTGGTGGGTTGTTGGCCAATATTCCGGGTGCCGGCATGGCGTTCTCGGCGACCGAATATGCCATCCGTCACGGCGATCTGACGCTGTTGACGCAGATGGCAACGGTGCTGCAATTGCAGGAGTGGTCATCGGCCCAGGATCTGTTAGCTGCACTCAATGGCGCGTCCTTTCAGCAGCTGGAGTCGTTAAAAACACTCGCGTTCAGCGCCGGCTATAACAACGGTATGCTCTACAACTTCTATAACGTCGCCATCGCAAGTGGGGCTGCACCGCTCATTATTTTTATGGGGGTGGGCGCCATGACGGATTTTGGCCCGCTGCTGGCAAATCCAAAAACCTTGTTTCTGGGCGCAGCTGCTCAGTTTGGGATCTTTGCGACGGTGCTTGGAGCGGTGGCGCTCAACGCGACTGGCCTGATGGATTTCACCATTGCCGATGCTGCCGCCATCGGCATTATCGGTGGAGCAGACGGGCCGACGGCGATCTACGTGGCCAGTAAACTGGCGCCGGATCTCCTTGGCGCTATTGCCGTTGCTGCCTATTCCTATATGGCATTAGTGCCTCTGATTCAGCCGCCGATCATGCGCGCGCTGACCAACGAGGCTGAACGCAAAATCGTAATGACGCAGCTGCGCCATGTCAGCAAGCTGGAAAAAATTGTTTTCCCGATCAGTTTGCTGATTTTGGTTGCTTTGTTTCTTCCAGATGCCGCTCCGCTGTTGGGGATGTTCTGCTTTGGCAATCTCATGCGCGAATGTGGCGTGGTGCAACGGCTTTCGGATACGGCGCAGAATGCATTGATCAATATCACCACGATTTTTCTGGGGCTTTCGGTGGGTTCCAAATTGGAGGCCGACAAATTTCTCGATCCCAAGACACTCGGTATTTTGGTGTTGGGCATAGTGGCATTTGGCATAGGCACAGCGGCTGGAGTGATCATGGCGAAGCTGATGAACCTTGTCAGCAAACAGAAAATCAACCCTCTGATCGGCTCGGCCGGAGTGTCGGCAGTGCCCATGGCCGCCAGGGTTTCCAACAAGCTCGGCCTGGAGGCGGACCCGCAGAATTTCCTGTTGATGCATGCCATGGGTCCAAATGTAGCAGGCGTTATCGGCTCCGCCGTCGCCGCGGGTGTCATGATCGCCATGGTCACCAGCATGGCCACTTAATTCCTATCGGCGGAAGACAGATTGGCTCTTCCGTCACTTTCAAACCCTCGTTTACGGGCTTTTAAACCTCTGCGCGCAAATGGTGTAGAATGGCCCGCCGTTTTTTGAGCCTACCGTTTTTTGGAGAGCATCTATGCTGAGACGTACAAAAATAGTCAGTACTTTGGGGCCAGCCACCGACGAACCTGGAGTTCTGGAGAAGCTGATTATCGCGGGAGTGAATGTTGTACGTCTGAACTTTTCTCACGGCTCTCCTGAAGAGCATCGCAATCGCGCGAATGCTGTGCGCGAATTTGCCAGCAAACACGGCCGTTATGTAGCGGTGCTCGGCGACCTGCAGGGACCGAAGATCCGTATCGCGCGATTCGCAAAAGGCCCCATCAAGCTTGCGTTCGGCGATAAATTTTCATTGGATGCAGACCTGGCCACCGAAGCCGGCGACCAGAATCAAGTTGGTATCGATTACAAAGAATTGCCGCGCGATGTGAACCCCGGCGATCTGCTGTTGTTGGACGATGGCCGTGTGGTTTTGCACGTGGATTCTGTAATCGGTAATCGGGTGAATACCACCGTTACAGTAGGCGGCAAGTTATCCAACAATAAAGGCATCAACCGCCAGGGCGGCGGCCTTACCGCGCCAGCGCTCACCGACAAAGATTACGCTGATATCAAAACTGCAGTTGCCATAGGTGTGGATTACTTGGCGGTATCGTTTCCCCGCAGTGCTGAAGACATGAATCTCGCCCGGGCCTTGGTGAAAGAGGCGGGTGGCGACATAGCCCTGGTGGCAAAAATCGAGCGCGCTGAGTCGGTGGAAACTGACGAGGTGTTGGATGGCATTATCAAAGCGTCGGACGCGGTTATGGTGGCCCGGGGTGATCTGGGTGTAGAAATCGGCGATGCATCGCTTATCGGTGTACAGAAGCACATTATCGCCCGCGCCCGCGCCCTGAACCGCTGTGTTATCACCGCAACGCAAATGATGGAAAGTATGATCAACAGTTCTTTGCCGACGCGCGCAGAAGTGTTCGACGTGGCGAATGCGGTACTGGACGGTACTGACGCGGTGATGTTGTCAGCGGAAACGGCAGCTGGTCAGTTTCCTGTGGAAACCGTCGATGCCATGGTGCGGGTGATTTTGGGTGCGGAAAAAACCGAGGGTCATCACAAAGCGCTGGAGCGCGAGCCCACAGGCCGAGTCGCTATTGATCAGGCGATTGCCGCCGCTGCAATGTACACCGCCAATCAGATGCAAGGAGTGGCCGCCATCGTTTGTATGACGGAAACCGGAGCCACACCATTGTTGATGAGCCGCTACGGCTCACGGCTGCCAATTTTTGCGATGTCTCCCCATGAGCGGACCTTGCGCAGAGCGGCACTTTACCGTGGCGTTGAAACCGTTCTGTTTAATAATGAAAACCTGACATTTGCACAATCCAACCAGAAAGCGATTGACACCTTGCTGGCAAAAAATATTGTCACTGCCGGTGATCTAGTCATCATCTCAAAAGGCGATATTGCCAATGTTCATGGCGGCACGAATACCATGAAGATTCTTGAGGTGGGCAAGCCGATTGTGAACGGCTGAAGTTGAGTTAGTCAGTTGCGAGGGCCGCTGGCGGCGCCATTGTCCTCGGACTGCTTGATTTTTACCTGTAGTAGCTCTTCCTTTTCTTGAGGCGGCTCTCCACCAGCCAGCGCCGCCTTAATTTTTTTCTCCAATACATCAATGTCGATAGGCTTGACCAGATAGTCGCTGATTCCTTGCTGGATCGCTTCGCGAATACGGCTGGCGGCGGATATTGCGGTAACCATAACAAAGTGAGTATCGCGAAGTTTGGCGAGGCTTTTGACATTTCGGTGCACATCAATGCCGCTCATTTCCGGCATGTCCCAATCACACAACACTAGATCGTATGACGGAGAACAATTCTGCAGGGCATAAAGCGCTGCTCGGCCATCTGCCACCACTTCAATTCGATTAATACCCATGTCTTCCAGCACCCCGCGCAGCAGTTGCGCAGAATCGTGGTTGTCTTCGGCAATCAGCACATAAGCATCCTCCATTTCCACGGCCTGACGTCTGACTGCCCGACGCGGTGCAGAAGTTGGGGACGGTTTCGCTGGTGCTGTTTGTTTGGGTGGATTGGTTTTGCCGGGAGAGGTCGTCAGGCGAGCCAGCTTTTGCACGCTGCTGTCGAGTAGCTTGAGAGTCGTTTGATAATCTTCCAGAGTGGTTGCGTCGAGGGTTTGCTCTTCGATGCTTTTCAGCAGCCACGCCCTACGCTTGTTGAGGGTGGTGAGAACAACTTTCAGTTCTTTAGCATCTAGCATGATTCTTTTTTTGCAGGCAAATAGCCTGTCCTTCAGCGCGACCGCGGATTCCCTTCGGACCGGCCAGTTTCATATTGGTCAGTTTGCTTGTCCGGGGCGAGGGAAGTTATCTCTCTGTCTACTTGCCTGATAAGCAAAATAATCGTCGCTAAGGCTCCGATCGGAAGTCCGGCGTTCTTTTGACTTGCGACGCTTGCGGTGATAAAGATCCAGCGACATATTTTTGCAGGGATCCGCGTCGAGGCGACGATCCCTACCTTTTCTTCGATCAATAAACACAACTTCAGGATTCATAACTACGTACTTCCGAGAGACAAATAGCAATGTTTGGGCTAGACCCAGGTAATCGTATTGGGTGGGCGAATGTGCTCCGGACATTCACAGTAAGCCTAGCCAGAAATTCGCAAGTTTCCAGCCCGATTTAACCAATGTTCTTGGAATCTTTTTGCGGTCCAGCTCATAATGAACGCCATCAAGAGGATGCAAAATGCGACTTGAAGATTTTATTGTTGAGCAGCTGCGAGATACATTCCAGCCTGCTCATTGTGACGTTATCAACGAGAGCCATGGGCATAGTGTGGCGCCCGGTTCAGAGACTCATTTCAAAGTGGTAGTGGTTGCCGGCACATTTGCCGACCGCAACCAGGTTCAGCGCCATCGTATGGTCTATGGAGCATTGGCCGAGGCAATGGCACGAGGCGTTCACGCGCTGGCCATTCACACTTATACGCCCGATGAGTGGGCGGTGCGCAACGGTGCACCCACGTCACCGCCGTGCTTGGGCGGCAGTAAGCAGGACAAATTCTGATTGATATGTAGTGTTGCAGTGATATCACCGCGTTTTTCGTGCAAGAGCGATTTCAATTCAGTGAATTTGGCTTTGGGACCGGCCCCGGTAGGGGCCTGATTGGAGCGATTTGATCAGCCCCGGTTTTCATCGCACTTCTTGCTTAACCGGGCAAACATTTTTAATGCGGGAGCAGCAGGGCTTAGGCTACCTCGACGTTCTCTGCCTGCGGGCCTTTTTGGCCGACACCTTCGGTAAAGGTGACCATCTGGCCTTCCTTCAAGGTTTTGAAACCCGATCCGATGATGTTGCTAAAGTGGACGAACAGATCTGCACCGCCATCACGGCTGATGAAACCATAACCCTTGCTTTCGTTGAACCATTTTACGGTCCCGCGTAACTTGTTTGCTGATGACATAACTTCTGTTTAACCTTTGCTGAAAAACTCTGGAAAACCTCGGTTGAAACCTTCAGAACGGGCGGTCGAAATGAAGTGCGATACTGCCCCCAAAAAACGAATGACTTTCAAAGGATTAGGCAACATCTTGAAACTCAAAGGAAAACAAAAAGCAAAATGCCAACTGCTCTTTCGTGAATCAAATTCCTGATCAGCTTTTACTTTCAATGGGTTTTTTGGGCTCAAATGGCCCCCACATTCACCGCCGATTCTAGGCGGGATCTATGACAATAGCAATACAACCAAAAGCCAAAATCCCGGCGCGAAATATGCGGAATCGCACAGCTAAAAAAGCGGGATTTGGCGGAGCTTTCAGCGGTTATTTAGCGTGCATTTATGCCCTGCGGCGGGGCACTGTAAGGCACCTTCGGAAGGTGGTCTTCAATCAGTGAAACTCCATGTTGGTAAAGCTCGCGAATATTCGGTTTTGCGCCGAGGCTGGCTCTTTTGGAAATCATGGTAATGGGAAAGAGGCAGTGGCTCGTTTTTGGCAAACAGACTGCGCGGCTTTTTCCTTCATCATCACGATATACCCGCCATTCAAGTCCCAGCTCATTGACATAAACATCCCCCAGTGCCACACCCATTGCCTGCTGTTGCACTTTCTGTGTTTGATTAATCAGTCCCTCATCCATAATGCGTTGAAGCAATCTAAGATCGCTGATGTTTTTCCTTAGCCGCATCCCGAATTCCGCTCGCCCCATTTCGTCAATGAGGTTGCGCTGGCGATCCAGATATCCATTGTCCACCCAGCGTAATTCTTCGATCTCTGGAGCGTTTGCCTGTGTCGATTGAGCCCATGAATCCTCGCTGATGAGCGAAATCAGAATGCTGTTAAACGAAATAAATAGAATGGCCAATACTTTCATATAAATGTTTGTCTCTACGGTACAGATAAAATTTTGACGGGCTCCGGATGAAGCTCGGCCAGGTTGGTGGATTGTCCATTTTGCATAACTAGACGCACGTGGTGGCGCTTCAGTTCCCTTGCGTGGGGAACGCCGCAGGCGTGAGCGATCATCTCCACGTCGTGCATCATTTGTTTGTGGTAGTTGGCAACGCGAAGGGCTTTGTCGGCTGGGTCCAATCCTTTTTGCAAACGGGCATCGTGAGTGGTGACGCCGGTGGGGCAGGTATTCTTGTGGCATTGCAGGGCTTGGATGCAACCGAGTGCGAACATAAAACCCCGTGCGGTGGTTACGGCATCTGCGCCAGTGGCCAGGCTGAGCGCAACGTATCCGGGGGTAATTTGTTTGCCTGAAGCGATGACGCGGATGCGTTCGCGCAAGCCGTGTTTAATTAATTGGTCCACCAAATAGGGCAGGCTTTCCCGTAGTGGCAGTCCGACATAGTCCATCAACGGTTGGGGTGAAGCGCCTGTACCACCATCGGCGCTGTCGACGGTAATAAAATCCGGTGCACACTCCATTCCCCGCGCAATAATTCGCAAACACAAGTCCTCTATCCACGACGTGTCGCCCAATACCGCTTTGAATCCCACGGGCTTTCCAGTTTCCGTGCGGATGTGGTTGATCATATCGAGAAGGTCGTCGGTGCCGTTGATCTCTGGGTGCCGATTCGGGCTGA
>DJFQ01000150.1 GCA_002432095.1 Marinagarivorans sp. UBA5868
ACCGCAATGACGGGCGCAGTCAGACTCTGAAGATTCTCCCTGATGGCAGTCGCCCCGAACTCGTGTTCGCCACCCCGTCCGGCCGGGCGATTTTCCACCCCCGCCCACACGTCAATCCAGAGGAAATGCCGGATGAGCACTTCCCTTTCACCCTTAATACCGGGCGTTTGCAGCACCAGTGGCATACCCTCACCAAGACCGGAAAAATTGCCACCCTGAACAAACTCAATCCCGGCCCTTTTGTAGAGCTTCACCCCGAAGACGCCGCCGAACTTGGCATTCGCAATCGGGATTCTGTGATGGTGCGTTCGCGCAGGGGCGAAGCGGTATTACCGGCTGTGGTCACCGACCGTGTATTGCCCGGCAGTTGTTTTGCGCCTTTTCACTGGAATGACCTCTACGGCGACAAACTCGCCGTCAATGCGGTGACCAGCGACCGTATCGATCCCATCTCCCAGCAACCCGAATTAAAGGTCTGCGCCGTATCGCTGGAGCGGGTGGAGGTGATTGCCAGCGACGCCGCCGATGGGGTTGGTCGAAGCAAAGCCAATTTGGAGGAAGTGCGCGAGGGCGGCGAACACGCCACGGGTCTTGCCTTTGCTCCCGTGGCGGAGGCCACCAGCCGCAGCCTGATTCGTCAATTCGCCGAAACCGTTGGCGTGAGCGCGGTCGCAGCTCCCTCATTCTCACCGGCGGAAACTGCTTATCTCAGCGGCTTTGTCAGTGGCCTGGACAGCAGCGCCGGACATATCAGTGCCATTCCCGCCCTGCCTGTGGATGCGCCCGTGGCGCCGGAGCACCGCCTGTGGCTGAACGGTATGCTCGCGGGTATGTTCAGCCGGGTGTTGCCTCTGGGGTTAATGACAGATCTGGAGGTGACGACGGACAAGAGCAAACCGAGCATCACCTTGCTGTGGGCATCCCAGACCGGCAATGCTGAAGCGTTGGCAGAAGGTTTCGCCACCCAGCTGCGGGAGCGCGGCTGGCAGGTCAAGCTGCAGTCGATGAACGATTACGCGGTGAGCCAATTGGCGCAGGATCAGCGCGCACTTTTTGTCACCAGTACCTTTGGCGACGGCGACGCCCCGGACAACGGCGGAGATTTTTGGGCTCAATTACAGGAGGAGGATGTTTCGCTCGCGCAGCTGGAATTTGGCCTGCTGGCCCTGGGTGACTCCAATTACGATCAGTTCTGCGGACACGGCAAAAAACTGTTTACCCGCCTGCAAGACCTTGGAGCCCGCCCGCTGCTGGATCGGGTGGATTGCGACACCGACTATGCGCAACCAGCCGAAAAGTGGTTCACCGAACTGCTGGCGAGATTGGCTACAGATGGTCCAGCCTCAAAATCCGCATCAACCACGGTCTCTCCGACAAAAACTACAACCTATACCAAGACCAATCCCTTTGCCGCAAAGCTGGTAATCAACCGCAAATTAAATGGCGACGGCTCCAGTAAAGATGTGCGTCTGTTTGGTTTTGACCTGGATGGATCCGGCCTGACTTATCAAGCGGGTGATGCTCTGGGTGTCTGGCCGAAAAACTGCCCTGGCTATGTATTCGAGTTGCAACAGGCGCTGAATTTTAATGCTGATACGCCAGTGCTGGTGGACAACCGGGAGAAACCTCTGGAATTGGCGCTGTTGGAAAATTTCGAGATCTGTCGCCCAACACCGGAAGCTGTGCAATTTATTGCGGAGCGCTCGGCGAGTCCCGCGTTAAAAGCGCTGCTTCAGGTCGAGCAGAAAGAAGAGTTGCAGGACTGGTTATATGGCCGCCAGTTGGTGGATATCCTTCACGAGTTCCCCATCCGCTGCTCGGTGGAGGAATGGCTGAATTTGCTCAAGCGCATTCAGCCGCGCCTCTATTCCATCGCCTCCAGCTCCGCGCTATTTCCTCATCAAGTCCACCTCACGGTCTCTGCCGTGCGATACACACGGTATAGCGATGGTAAGAAAACGCGCAAAGGTGTGTGTTCAACCTTTCTCGCCGACCGTTGTGAGGATGTTGCCGCGCCGATTTTTATTCAGCCGAGCAAACATTTTCACGTCCCGGAAGACGGTGATGCGCCTTTGATTATGGTGGGGCCGGGCACGGGCATAGCGCCGTTTCGCGGCTTTTTACAGGAGCGTCAAGCCCGTGGACACAAAGGCAAAAACTGGCTGTTTTTTGGCGAGCAGCACGCCGCGACGGATTTTTATTACCGCGACGATATTTTGCAGTGGCATAAAGAGGGTTTACTAAACGAACTCAGCTTGGCTTTTTCCCGCGATCAGGCGCGTAAGATTTACGTTCAGGACCGTATGCGGGAGCAGGGTGAAAAGATCTGGCATTGGTTGGAAGAGGGCGCTTATTTTTGTGTCTGCGGCGATGCCAGCCGCATGGCCAAGGACGTGGACCAGGCGCTGCGGGAAATTGTGCGGGAATACGGCAAATTCGATGAGGTGGAAACCGTAAATTACCTGCGCAAGCTGAATATGAGTAAACGCTATTTGCGGGATGTTTATTAATGATGTTGAGTTAATTCACATTACATTTCTTCACAGGAGTTTCACGCCCTCGCGCTTAAGATAGCCTCCACGTAAACCAATTGGAGGGCGTAACAATGATAAAAACAACACGTGCATTCTTCGCGGCGCTGCTATGTGCAGCGCTATTTGCTTGCGGTGGCGAAGGCGCAGCCACCGGAGATGATGTGGTTAATCAGGGAACCGGTCAGCAGGTCAAACAAGATGACCGGCCGGGCGGCAAGGACGATGGCATTGCCTGTGCCGAAATATACGCGCCGGTCTGCTCCGTCGAGCTGCAAAACATTCAATGCATTACCACCCCATGCCCCGTGGGCGTTCATAAAACCTTTCCCAACCGTTGCCAATCCGATGCCGCCAAAGCGTTGTTCCTGTCGGAAGGGGAGTGCGGTGAATTGGAAGGTCAGCCCTATTACGAAGACAAGCCGGATGACGGCGAACCTATTGCCTGCACCAAGGAATACAACCCGGTGTGCGCGGCGGAAACCTCCATCGAACCTTGCACCACCTTGCCCTGCCCGGTGATGCAGCATAAAACCTTTGGCAACCCCTGCATGGCGCGGGCAGCTAAAGCGCGAATCGTGCAGGAAGGCGAATGCGGCAAACTGGAAGGCACTCCGGTGACTCAATTTGAGGGCGCCTGCCCCGCCGTTCACGATCCTGTGTGCGGCAAGGATGAAGCGCAGATTGCCTGTATTACCCAACCTTGCCCTACTCATCAATACAAAACCTTCGGCAATGGTTGCGAAGCCTCTCTGGCCCGCGCTGCGGTAGTGTTGGATGATCAGTGCGGCAAGTTGGAAGGCGCAATTGCATTTGCGGATCCGCCGGTGCGAATGGTTGAAAAACTTCCTGAGACCGAAAAATCCGTGACCATCGACAAGGTGAGTATCGACGGAGACCGCCTATTCGTGCGCTTGGGTTACTCCGGCTGTGGTGAGCAACATTTTGATCTCTATATCAACAGTGCATTTTTAGAAAGCCACCCGGTTCAGGTGAAGTATGAATTTGTGCCGCAAGTGGAGGATCTGTGCCTGGCGGTTTTTGCCACGGAGTTTTCCTACGATCTCATCCCGCTTAAACATGCGTATCAAGAGGCTTATCAGAGCGAAACCGGCTCCATCTCTCTCCCCGGGATAGGGATGTATGAGTTCTGAGATTAATGTCGTTCCTTCTCAAGGGCGACCGTTCTTAGATTAACGTGTTCCTAAGTTGACTTGGACCTTAGCCGGGATTAAACCCCGGCTTTTTTTTGGCCGATTTCGGTGAGGTTTGCGTATAGAATCAACCGCACACCTTCAACGGAGATCCCCAATGGCCGCCGATCTGTTACAGATTCCCCTCATCACCCTCGACCACCGCACCCTGACTCTCGCGGATTTGCCCGCAAAAGCCTATTTAATCGTGAATGTTGCCAGCGCCTGCGGTTTCACCCCGCAGTACAAAGGTTTGGANNNGGAAATTCGCCAGTTTTGCGATTTGAATTACGGCGTCACTTTTCCCATGTTCGCGAAAATTGAAGTTAATGGTGCTGATACGCACCCGCTGTATGCGGCACTAAAAAATGCCGCACCGGGCTTATTGGGTACGGAGATGATCAAATGGAATTTCACTAAGTTTTTGGTGAACGCTGAGGGCGAGGTGGTAAAACGCTACGGCTCCGCGACCAAGCCGGAGGATATTGCAGCGGATATAGAACCGCTGCTGGTTTAATTTGGCTTCGCCGATCGTTTGAGTGCGCTCGCCTGTTAAACAGGCGGATTTTGCCGGCCCCGGGTTTCGTGAATTTTATGCAGGGTGATTTTGCGCACTTCGGCTTTACTGGCTTCTATATGCGCTTTTATCAATGTGCACGCACGTTCATATCGTCGCGCCAGAATCGCCCGCAGAATTTGCCCGTGTTCCTCGTAAGTGGCGTCGATGCGGGAGGACTGGGTGAAATCGATTCGGCGGATAATCCGCAGGCGCTCGGTAAGATCCATATGGATGCGCGCCATTTCCCGGTTGCCGGTGGCCGCAACCAATGCGCAGTGAAAATGCTCATCCGCGCGGCACACCTCTTGTTCATCCTCGCTCCGCTGCTCAGGTTTGCTCAGCCAGAATTTTTTCAGCTCACCAAGATCCGGTTGCGGGTCCATCGAGCAGAGTTTTTGCACCGCCGCTAATTCCAACACGATACGCACATCGTAAAGTTGATCGAACTGGTCAAAATCAAACGGATTCACCTGCCAGCCACTGCGGAACAATACTTTTACATAACCCTCGCGCTGCAACTGGGTCAGGGCTTCGCGCACCGGTGTGCGGCTTACCTGCAAGCGTGCGGCAACTTCGTTTTCGCTAAAGCGATCGCCGGGCAGCAGGCGGAAATCAAAAATGTCCTGCTTGAGCTGCTGGTAAATCCGCTCGGTGAGTTTGGTTCGCGAGATTGTGTTTGCGGGTTCGGCCAAGGGAGTTCCTATCGTTTTCAGAAATGANNTAGAGGCTCGCTCACGGTGAGGTCCTGGGAACAACTGCTGAAGCTCCCTCGCTCGGTGCAGACCACCTCGTTAATTTTGAAGTGACTGCAAGTACGCCCGCCAGCCACCAAATTCAGTGATGTCAGTTGCGCCTTCCAGCGCGGCGCCTTCACAGATAAAACCTTTTACTTGGCGATTGTCGTGCAGGGTAAGGGTGCCGATTCCCAACGGTGATGGAATCAGTGCGACAAAACTGCCGAATTCATCCACCGGCATATCCCAGAGTTCCACCGCGATTTCCGCTCCATCATTGCCGCGCACAAGCCCGGGTTTTGGCGGCGTAGTATTGGGGAGCGCGAATAAACGGTAGTTGTCGGCGGTGAAAGTGCTTTCCACCAAGCGGGCGTGGCGCTCCGTGAGCTGGTAATTCAGCGGCATCCCACTCAAATGTGCGCCCACCACCGCCAGGCGAATATGTCCCGGTGGCGGCTCAGG
>DJFQ01000191.1 GCA_002432095.1 Marinagarivorans sp. UBA5868
GAAATATGAATATTACACCTGTCAAACTGCAAGTCTTTCTAAATAAAACCCGACATCTCGATTTTGTTGCACCACTGGGATTTAGACTGTATTTAGCGCCAATTTTTCTCGCCGCCGGCTTAACAAAATTTGCCGCCTTTGAGGATACGGTTGATTGGTTCGGCAACCCGGACTGGGGACTCGGTTTGCCCTTCCCTGCGCTGCTCGCCTTCCTGGCTACCGCAACGGAAATTATAGGCGCAATTGCACTGTTACTGGGATTGGCCGTTCGCTGGATAGCCGGTCCGTTAATGGTAACCATGTTGGTCGCCGCGGTCAGTGTTCATTGGGATAATGGTTGGTTTGCGGTCGCGCCCAGTAACCCCTCAACCAGCATGGCGGCGGTGCTTGCTCCGGTTGGATTACCCGGCGCGGAGGACAGCTTGCGCAACAGCGCTGAAGTCGGTGAGCGTCTCAACCGTATTCGCGCCCTGTTAAGAGAACACGGCAATTACCAATGGTTAACGGATAAAGGCAATATCGTCATACTCAACAACGGCATCGAATTTGCCGTCACCTACTTCCTGATGCTACTGAGCCTGTTCTTTACCGGCGGCGGCCGCTTTGTGAGCTTGGATTATTGGCTTGGCAGACGATTCAGTCCCAATCAACCCTATCCATAATCCAAGTACCGCTGCGACCAGCCCGGCTATAGCCCTTTGCTATACTTCAAAAATTACGCCGGGCACCACAAAAAGGACGCGCAATGAACGTTGCGGCACTGGGCAGCACCCCACAAACCTACGAAAAAAAGTCGAATTTTGTTGTCCGCCAGGGCACCTGCATCGTTGCCGTATTGATCCATCTGTCCCTGTTCTGGGGTCAAGGCAGTATCGCGCTTTGGATATTTGTATTTTTTCAGGGCCTGCTTTACGCCCCCGCGTTGCACTTGCTCCCCATCCTGCGCCGCAATGCCAATCACAATCTGCTGATTGATACGGTGCTTCACAGCTTTTGTTTGGGGCTCTGGGGCTTCAATCTTCATTTGGTGGCCTGCTTTATCGCCGGGGCGTGCATCATCAACATGGCAGCAGGAGGACAGTCCGCGCTGATGCGGGCGGCGGTCATGTTTGTCATTGGCGCCATCGCTGGCGGTGCCATCTCCGGTTTTCACTACCGAGCAGATCTGCCTATTTGGACACAGGCCATTACCACAGCCAGTTTATTGATGTTTATGGCCGTGCTGGGGCTTAAAATTTATAAAATCAATTCCCGCCTGCGAAAAGTGCGCAACGGCCTGCAACAGCAGCGGGAAGAGTTATTGGACCTCAATACGCTCGCCCTCGCAGTCAATGCCCACCTGGATATCGACATCATCATGAAAAGCGTAATGCAGACCATGGAGCGGCTGCACCCGTTTGAGGCGCTATATATTCTCGGCTTTGATGAAGCCGGACAACGCTTGGAAGTGCTGGGTATTTACGGCTCTACCATCACCGCCAAAGAACACGCAGCCTTTCTGCGCTTTAAATTTGATGTGGTGCGTGATCGCCACAGCTTATTCGTCAAAGTGTTACTCAAACGCAAAGCGGTTTGCATTCCGCATATCACCGAAGCGATGGTGCGCGAGGGTGATCGGATCGACTACGATCTTTTCAGCGTTAAACCCAGTGTTTCTATCGCCTATTTTCCTGTTTTCGTAAAAGACAAAGTCATCGCAGGCGCGGCATTTATCAATTACGAGAAGCGATTTGAACTGAGCAAAAACGATATGGATCGCATCCAGCAATTGCTTGTTCAAGTGGGCACCGCCGTGCGCAACGCGACTCTTTTTCACGAGCTGACGATCGCCAAGGAAAAGGCGGAAATCGCTCAGCAAAAAGCGCAGGCTTCCGAAGAAACCAAAAGCCGGTTTTTGGCAAATATGAGCCACGAAATTCGCACGCCGCTCACCGCAATCATGGGCTATTCGGAAGCGCTCGCCGAAGAAGGAATTACCGATGAAGAGCGCAATAACTTTGTCGGCTACATCCTGCGCAGCGGAAAACATCTGCTGAGCATGATCAATGACATTCTCGATATTTCAAAAATCGAAGCTCGTAAAATTGAGGTAGAACACCTAGCGTGCAGTCTGCTCGAAATTTTATGCGATATCGACTCGTATATGAAAATAAAAACGCGGGAGAAAAACCTTCAATATACCCTCAAAATTGATTTTCCCATTCCCGCCACGCTGCTTACGGACCCAACAAGAGTCAAACAAATTCTATTGAACATGTGCAACAACGCGGTGAAATTCACCAATCAAGGAGCCATTACCATTAATGTGCGCATGCAGGCCAATCAACAGCTGCGCATTGCCGTAGCCGATACAGGCATTGGTATAGGCGATCACGAAAAAAGCCGGATTTTCAATGCTTTTGATCAAGCCGACACATCCACCACGCGATTGTTTGGCGGCACAGGATTGGGGTTGTATATATCAAAAAATCTCGCCCAACTCCTGGGTGGAGACTTGACCTTCGATAGCGAAAAAGGCGTCGGCAGCAATTTTATTCTGCGGCTGCCGGTTGGCTCCACTGACGTGCCGTTCGTTCGCCATGAGGAAGATTTCGAACAACAAATGGCAGAGGTACTCGACGCCAAAACCTACGGCGGCGTCACACGGCTGCACGGCACCGCTCTGGTGGCGGAAGACAATCAGGAAAATCAGCGACTGGTTGAGCGCTTATTGCGGCAAGCGGGAATGGAGGTCGACCTTGTCAACAATGGCGCCAAGGCCGTAGAAGCAGCGCGTCAAAAACGCTATTCGCTGATTTTGATGGATATCCAAATGCCCATCATGGGCGGGCAAGAGGCGGCGCAAATAATGCAAACAGAGGGCGTTAGCGCGCCGATTGTCGCGTTTACCGCAAATGTTATGAAACACCAGCTGGAAGAATACGTGCAGCTGGGATTTGCAGGAGTAGTGGAAAAACCGATCATTCGCGAAAAATTTTTTGTCACCTTAAAACAGCTGATACGCCCCGCGACTCCGGGCACATGCCGGGTTTTAGTGGCAGAAGATAATGAAGTTAACCAAATGATTCTTTTCCGCCACATTACCAAAGCCAACGAAAATGCCGAAGTATCGTTGGCATCAAACGGCGAAGCAGCACTGGACCTTGTGCGAAAACAACGATTCGATTTAATTCTGATGGATATGGAAATGCCGGTGATGGACGGATTAACCGCAACCAAGCGCATCCGCGCCCTCGGCGATGACACGCCTCTTTATATAGTGTCGGGCAATGTCAGCCGTGAAGATCGGGAGCTTAGCCAGCAAGCCGGCGCAACCGGACATATCGCCAAACCACTGGACCGCGAGCAAATTCGCAGCCTCGTACAAAACCTTTCAATTGGATCGGCATCCTAACAATGAACAGGTTTGACTTGCCGGAAATCAAATTTCTACGAGACTTAAAAAGAACACTCGTGAAACATTAGTATGATGGCGCTTGCCAAAGGCATATCGACCTAAGCATTCGGAGCGAAATTATGAGAGTGGGAATCCTTACTGGCGGCGGGGACTGTTCAAGCCTCAACGCCGCAATCAGTGGTGTTGCGAAAACCTTAATCGAAACCGCAAAAGCGGAGGTTGTGGGTATTGAGGACGGATTTCTCGGCATGATCGAAAGGCGTGCACAACCGCTGGTTCGGGCCGACTGCCTTGGCCTGATCCAGTCTGGCGGCACTATCCTAGGCACCTGTAACCGGTCCTCGCCTCTCAATTACAAAGGCCAGGACGTGTCTGGCTCCGTCATGGATTTTTATCGCGAGCTGGGGCTTGATTGCATCGTCGCACTTGGCGGCGACGGCACTATGTCGCTTTGCCACGAGTTGAGCCAGCGCGGCATGAACTTCGTCGGCATTCCCAAAACCATCGATAACGACTTAATGCATACCGACCGCAGCTTTGGCTTCGATACGGCGGTGGGGATCGTCGCCGAAGCCATGGATCGCCTGCACACCACGGCGCGCAGTCACGGGCGAGTGATGATTGTGGAGACCATGGGTCGCTACGCCGGTTGGATCGCGTTGTACGGCGGCGTCGCCGGTGACGCAGACATGATTCTTATGCCGGAATTTCCCTATGATCTCGACGAAGTCATTCGAGTACTGCAGCAGCGCGCCAAAACCCACCATTACTCAATGCTGGTGGTCGCCGAGGGTGCCATGCCCAAAGAAGGACAACAGGTAGTCAGCCGCAAGGTCGAAGGCAGCCCGGACCCCATCCGTCTCGGAGGCATTGGCCATTTTCTACAACAACAAATCGAGCCGCATATACCGATGGAAGTGCGCACGACAGTACTCGGACACGTCCAGCGAGGCGGCCAACCCAGCGCGTTCGACCGTTTGTTTGCCACTAATTTGGGCTGTTATGCTGCGCGACTGGTGATGCAGAAAGAATTCGGTCGAATGGTCAGCGTCCACAATAACTGTCTTACTTCCGTGGCTTTAGCCGACGTTGCCAACCGCACCCGCACAGTGACCCATGACGACATGACCCTGCTGAGCGCCATTTACTCTGGTGTCAGTTTCGGCGTTAGCGATATACAAAAATTGCTAACCCAGCCCGAGGCCGCCCATCCACGTTTGCGTTAAAAAAGCCAGCGCTAGGCTGGCTTTATACGGTTATTACACTGTTTATTAGCGATCCATGGAACGCCAGCGCTGAACCATAACACTGTTGCTGTTCTGCATAGATTGAAGAACCGTAAATCCAACTTCTTCGAGCGCCGCTACTTTATCCTCAGGCAAATAAATTTCTGCGCAAGGCTTCAATGCCTCGTCACCATCCTCATCCCGATACACATGCAACGGCAGATTATCCAGATAACAGGCACCGAGCGTAGCACCCTCCGCCTGAGCCAACGCGAGCAACAATAGATACGCACCGTTACCCCATAAGTAGTAGTCGTGGGCGCCCGGCTGGGGCAGTTCTTCAAACGCGAAGCTGTCGATGACGGCAGTGCGTTTGCCGTAAGGCAAGCGCAATAGAACCCGCGGGCAAGCAATGAAAAACCGATCTGCAGCAGAGGATTTGCGCAGCTGCTGCCAATATTCTCCATCCGCGTCGGACATCGTGTCGGCGAAACCCGAGTCACCACCCGCAAAAATTAATGCACCGGCACATTCCGCAAGAGCATTAAGCACTGTTAAACGTTCGTTAATATGCGCATCGGCCAGTAGCAATTCATCCAGGATAATCACGTCGTAAGGTTTTTTACCTGCCGTGTGCTGGGCTAGATTTTGACACAGCGCGGATGCGCGCAAATCTCCCTCGGCAAACGCGAAACTTGCCAGAATTTCCGCAATGGGTGCGTCGAGTAAATGCAGATGACAACTGCGGTCCAGATCAACCCGTCGCTGAAGTAAATCAAGTCCGCGCCATGTGGCTTCCAATTTTTGAAAGGCGTCGGCGTGCATGATTTTGCGCATCACTTGCGCCATAGCCAAATCAACAGCTTCGATATATTCCGGCACCTTGGGGTGCTGTTTGGGCTCGAGATAAGGTGCGATGGTCTGCCGAATTAATTGATCCGCGAAACCGCCAGTGTTGTTGTATGTGCTTCCTGATAACACCGAATCCAACAAATTCACTTGCACTGGCGCCGCATCGTTGGGTGTCACCGGCGTTTCGATCAAACCTTCCCCAGACAACATAGCAACCGCCTGGGAAAAATGTGCTGGGGATTTCAGTTGTTTTTTCAGCGACCTATAACGGTTAAAGAGGCTAATGTTGTCGTAAAGATGATCTGGATGCATATCCTGCAAACAGGAAAAGCGCACCGGCTCTTCATCAAAAGGCAGTTTGACGGCCACTCCAAGACGGGAAAAAACCTCATCGAAGGTATCGGTGTCGACACGCAAATGTTTGCGTTGGAGTAGCGGCTGCGTCCGCGGCGCAGCGCCCGCGAAATCGCCCACCACCAAAACTTGCAACGGTTTTTTGTCTGTATCACCGCGCTGTCGCGATGAAGACGTTTTATCTCCATCAAAAACCATCACACCGGATTGAACTCGTATACCCGCCACCACAAACTCCTTATTTATTGAACGTTACAGAACGTTTATCGACCGTTACAGAACCCGAAAAATCATTTTGATATTGCCGATCGCAATGACAGCGCCATTTTCAAAAACAGTGCGGGTAACTTTTTTGCCATTGACGGAGATGCCATTGGTGGACCGATTATCTTGAATTTCCCAGTAACCGTTTTCCCAGCGAATAACCGCATGAAGATTGGAAACGGTAGGATCTTCAAGTACCACATCGCAAAGTTGACTGCGGCCAAGGCTCCATTCGCGGTCTACACCCACTGGCAATTTGAGCTCAATGAGCGTGCCTTTTTTGACACCGGATTTCACCAGTAAAACCGCCGGGGTGCGGTTGGCATCCAAGGGCTTTTTCCCCAGCGCCCGCGCCATAAATTGGGAATTATTATCTTCTGCAGGTTCTTTAACGCTCGCTTCACTATCAGGCAAACTGACAATGCGAAAAAAAGAGGATTCGATCATCGTTCGATTATTGTTGCTTTCAGCACCCAAACCGGGAAACTGGCCCGATTCGAATACGTCATAAGCCGCTTGTTCTTCGCCTAACTCCAGGTCTATAAAAACAAATTTTTCGTCGCCAATGGTGATCACATCGCCATGCTTGAGTCGCGTCGGACGGGCGATGCGCATGGTATTCACAAAGGTACCATTGGTGGATTCCAAATCTTTAAGCAGCACGGTCTCCGCATCAACCACAAGTACGGATGCGTGATGACGGGATAGCAGACCGGAATCGACGCGGATATCACATTGCGAGCTTCGCCCGATCAGAATGGATGCTTTGTCGAGGATATGGGTTTGATCCGAACGGAGACTTTTCAAACGGAATTTTGTCTGCATTTAAAATACCCGAGGTTCGTGAGCGGGAAGACAATAGCCGTGGATCAAAACTTGAAAAATTTTGGCCGAGTCGCGCTTATTGTTATACAAACATTCAGCAAGTTAAATGGAAAAGAACGCCAGCTAGTTTAACGAGGAAAAACCAGCTCGCCCGACGACCCACCAACGAGGTCCAGGCAATTGGATTTATGAATCCTGACGCAACAGAGAGAGGATTTCTTCAAGCTCAGCGATGATGGATTCGGTTTTCGGTTCACCGTGTCCATCAATACGACTGTCGGCATTCAATTGTTGGCGGGCGCCGCCAATGGTGAAGCCCTGCTCGTACAACAGCGAGCGGATTTGCCGAATGGTCAGTACATCCTGGCGTTGATAATAACGACGGTTGCCCCGGCGCTTCACCGGCTTGAGTTGTGGAAACTCCTGCTCCCAATAACGCAAGACATGCGGTTTTACCGCGCACAGCTCACTGACCTCACCGATGGTGAAATAGCGCTTGCCGGGAATAACCGGCAACTCATTGTTGTGGCTTGCTTCCAACATAGGCTTCCACCCGTGCCCGCAATTTTTGTCCCGGCTTAAACGTAACGACTCGGCGCGCCGTTATCGGAATTTCCTCGCCAGTTTTGGGATTGCGGCCTGGCCGCTGTTTTTTGTCACGCAAATCAAAATTGCCGAAACCGGACAATTTGACCATTTCGTTAGCTTCTAGGGCTTGGCGAATCTCGTCGAAAAAAGTCTCCACCAACTCCTTTGCCTCGCGCTTATTGAAGCCGAGATCCTCATAGAGTTTTTCCGCCAGATCAGCTTTTGTCAGGGACTCAGACATAGGATTACCTTAGGTTGGCTCCGAACTCTCGCTCCAGGCAATCTATCACCGCCGCCATGGATGCGTTGACTTCCTCATCCTTAAGTGTGCGGGAAGGATGTTGGAAAGTCAGGCTGAAAGCAAGACTTTTTCTTTTGGGATCAATACCTTCGCCGCTATACACGTCAAAAAGCTTCAAGTTTTTTAACACATCGCCCGCGGTTTTTCGAATGCTTCCCTCCAGATCTGCGACGCAGACCGCCTTCTCTACCAGCACCGCTATATCCCGACTGACTTCAGGAAAACGCGACAACGGCTGGAAGCGCGGCAAGCGCGCCACAAGAAGATCCGCGAGGGTAAGTTCAAACACAAACGCCGTTTTGTTCAAATCCAATGCCCGTTGCTTCAACGGATGCAAAGCGCCGACATAACCGACATATTGGTCATCCAAATAAATTTTCGCTGCCTGCCCCGGATGCAGAAGCTCGGCGTCTGCCCAAGGGACGTAACGAATGGCTCGGCCATTCGCAGCAAACGTCACCAAGGTTTCAACATCGCCTTTTGCATCAAAAAAATCCACGTCGCGGGGCTTTTCCGCCCAGCTCTGGGAACGCAATGAGCCGTAGATCAGCCCACCAATACGGCTGTACTGCGCCAAAGAACCGGAGGATGTATCAAACACCATGCCTGCTTCAAACAAGCGTGCAGAAGTCTGCTGGCGATTGAGGTTGTAAACCAATGTTTGCATCAAGCCCGGCAACAAAGAGGTGCGCATGGATGACATATCGGCGCTAATGGGATTTTTTAGCACTACAGCATCCACGTGGGGAAATAATATGGCGTGAACTTTGGGATCCACAAAGCTGTAGGTGATGACTTCGCGATAACCTCTGCTCACCAGGTGTCGTTTAGCTTCGACCAACGATGTGCTCGCTTCGCTATGAGCCTCCAAGTGGGTAGCAAATGCCATAGGTCGCGTCGGCAAACGGTCGTAACCATAAACCCGCGCCACTTCTTCAAGCAGATCTTCTTCGATGGCGATATCAAAGCGATACGTCGGAATCTGAAACTGCCAGCCTTCGGCCGTCTCACGCTCCAGCGTCAAACCCAAACGCGAGAGAATTGCCACCGCGTCGACTTTGTCGCTGGTCAGTCCGAGACCAGATTCCAACCGCGCCCGGCGCAAATGCACAGAACGCAACGGCGGTTGCGCATTCTGATTCTGCACCAGCACCACCGGACCTGCCTCACCTCCGACAATCGCCAACAGCAGCTCCGTCGCTCTTTCAATTGCCGTCACCTGAAGCTGATGGTCGACGCCGCGTTCAAAGCGGTGTGATGAATCCGTGTGCAATCCATAAGAGCGCGCTTTGCCGGCAATTGCAGCCGGTGTAAAGAATGCGCTTTCGAGAAAGATAGTTCGGGTTGTTTCTCCCACAGCACTTTCAGCCCCGCCCATTATTCCTGCGATGGCGAGCGCTTTCGTGTGATCTGCAATAACCAAGGTATCGCCGCGCAGAACCACATCCTGATCATTGAGCAACTTCAGCGTTTCCCCTTCCTTCGCCATACGCACGGAGATACCGCCAGTCAGGGTTTGCAGATCAAATGCATGCATAGGCTGGCCGAGTTCCAGCAATACGTAATTGGTGACATCCACCACTGGATCGATACTGCGAATGCCGCTACGACGAAGCCTCTCGCGCAACCAAAGTGGCGAGGGTCGGCGGACGTCAATATTGCGTATCACTCGCCCCGCATAGGTCGGACACGCTTCCACGGCTTTGATGTCGACCGCGAACGTATCCTCACAAGCCGGCGCAACTGGCAACAGATTTGGAGCGTTAACCGCGGCACCATTGAGCACACCCACTTCCCTCGCCAAGCCGCGGATACTCAAGCAGTCACCACGATTCGGCGTCAGGTCTATTTCAATCAAGCTGTCATTAAGGCTCAGATACTCCCGCAAATCAGTGCCAACCGGTGCATCTGTCGGGAGTTCCCACAGCCCGCTGTCATCATCGCCTAGTTGCAATTCGGTCTGCGCGCACAGCATGCCGAAGGATTCAACTCCGCGCAGTTTGGCTTTTTTTATTTTGAAGTCACCAGGAAGCTCTGCGCCAATCGTAGCAAAGGGAATCTTGATTCCCGTGCGTGCATTGGCCGCGCCGCAGACGACTTGAAGCACTCCATCTGGATGCCCATTTACTTGGCAAACACGCAGCTTTTCCGCATCTGGATGCGGTTCCGCTGAAAGAATTTCGCCAACAATAACGCCGGAAAAAGTTGCCGCGGCAGCTTCAACAGAGTCCACTTCCAGCCCCGCCATCGTCAATTGGGCTACCAAATCTGATGTGCTGATATTGGGATTAACCCATTCTCTCAACCAAGCTTCACTAATTTTCATAAATTATGCTGTCGTCAAAATTTCAGAGATTGCCGTTTCGCTCAAATAACCGCGCTCAAAACTGTTTAAGAAAATTCAAATCATTCTCGAAAAACAAGCGTAGGTCATTGATCCCATAGCGCAGCATTGCCAGGCGCTCCACACCCATACCAAAAGCAAAACCGGTATATTTTTCCGGATCCACACCACTGGAGCGGAAAACATTGGGATGAACCATTCCGCATCCCATTACCTCTAGCCACCCGGTATTTTTACAAACTCGGCAGCCGTTGCCGGAACACTGAGTACACTGAATGTCGACCTCGGCAGAAGGCTCGGTAAAGGGGAAATACGAGGGCCGAAATCTCACCGGAACATCGACTTCAAAAAACGCTTTAAGAAACTGGTCTACGGTGCCTTTGAGATCGGCGAAGCTTACATTGGTATCAACCACCAAACCTTCCACCTGATGAAACATCGGCGTGTGTGTTAAATCCGAATCGCAGCGATAAACCCGACCCGGGCAAACGATTCGAATAGGAGGTCGACGATTTTCCATAGTGCGGATCTGCACAGGGGAAGTGTGTGTGCGCAAAACATGCCGTGCATCCACATAGAATGTATCGTGCATCGCGCGCGCTGGATGATGGTCGGGAATATTCAGTGCTTCAAAATTATGAAAATCGTCTTCGATTTCCGGACCTTCTTCGACGCTGTAACCCGCGCCACTGAAAATCGACACAATCCTATCCAACGTTCGACTCACCGGATGCAAGCCACCCAAATCTGCTTGTCGACCCGGCTGGGTAATGTCCACTGATTGTGCAGAAAGTTGCTCGGCGATTCGCGATGCTTCTAACTGGGCTTTTTTCTCTGCCAACGCCTGAACGATTTGCTCTTTCGCCATATTAATCTTGGCGCCTGCCTCTGGTCGCTGCTCCGCTGAGAGCTGGCCAAGAGACTTAAGCTGCGCGGTCAAATGACCTTTTTTACCCAAAAAATCGACCCGCACCTGTTCAATAGTGTCCAGATTGCTCGCACGCTCTATCAGCTGCAGAGCTTCCTGGGTTAAAGAAGATAAATTCTCCATCGGAGTTTCCAGTCAATCAATTCAAATAAAACCGCAGCAAGCGGATGTTGTGTTATTGAACAGCGTTCGCAAGTTTCGTCGAGATGGCGAAATTCGACAATAAAAAAGGGGAGGAAGCGTGGCGCCCCTCCCCTTAGAACCTTGCAGGGATAACTGTAAATCAGGCAGCCAGCGCTTGTTTCGCCGTATTTACAATTGCCGCAAATGCAGCCTTGTCATGCACAGCCAGATCAGCCAACACACGACGGTCCAGTGCAATACTAGCCTTTTTAAGACCGGCAATCAGTCGGCTGTAGCTCAAACCTTCAGCGCGAGACTGCGCATTGATACGCGTGATCCAAAGCGCACGAAAATCACGCTTTTTAACTCGTCGATCGCGATAGGCATACTGACCGGCTTTAATTACAGCCTGTTTGGCAACTCGAAATACTCGTGAGCGCGCTCCGTAGTATCCCTTCGCTGCTTTCAAGATTTTTTTGTGGCTCTTGCGTGCCGTTACACCACGTTTAACACGTGCCATAGTCTTTTCCTCTTAAATTTGACAATTAATGCGGCTTAGTTGGCACGCAACATACGTTTTACCAGCGGCTGGTCAGACACGTTCAACGTGCTGGTACCACGCAACTGACGCTTACGCTTAGTCGTCATCTTGGTGAGGATGTGGCTTTTGAAGGCCCGCTTATGTTTGTAACCGGCGGCGGTCTTTTTAAACCGCTTGGCGGCACCACTGTGTACTTTAGCTTTTGGCATGGATAAATCTCCGCATTTGTGTGCGTTATGCACAGGTTTTTTGGAAAACAGCAAGGCAGCTAAAAGCCCTACTATTTTTTCTTTTTCGGGGCAATCACCATCACGATCTGGCGACCTTCCATCTTTGGTTGCTGTTCAACAACACCCAAATCTGCAAGATCTTTTTCGATGCGTTGCATCATTTCCATTCCCAGTTCCTGGTGGGCAAGTTCCCGACCGCGGAACCGCAGCGAGACCTTAGCCTTATCCCCGTGTTCAAGGAAACGTGTCAGGTTGCGTAGTTTTACCTGATAGTCTCCCTCCTCCGTCCCTGGACGAAATTTCATCTCTTTGATTTGCTGCTGCTTCTGTTTTTTCTTGGAAGCGGCTTTAGATTTCTTGAGCTCGAAAAGGTGTTTGCCGTAATCCATCACCTTACAAACAATAGGTTCCGCTTCCACGGCTATTGCAACCAGATCCAGATTAGCTGCTTTAGCTGCCGCCAATGCCTCGTCTATCGAAACGATACCAACCTGTTCACCATCAGCCGCAATCAGGCGAACTTCTTTCGCCTGAATCTGATCATTGATCATGGCCTTCTTTGCGCGGGGGGCCTTTCCGTTGTCTTTGTTAATAATAAGTTGCTCCTCTTAAATGGATAAAAACCAGAGCGTGAATTTCAGTGATCAACGCGGCCACGCTGGGCAATATCCCCGGTAAGCCGTTCAATGAAATCCGCCACACTCATGGAACCGAGATCCTTGCCTTCGCGAGTTCTGATCGCCAAGGTCCCGGTTTCCATCTCCTGATCACCAACAATGATCAGATATGGCGCCCTCTGGATCGTGTGCTCGCGGATTTTAAAGCCGATCTTTTCATTTCTCAAGTCGGAAAATACGCGGAAGCCTTTGTTTTTAAGGGAATTCTCGACAGATCTTGCATATTCAGCCTGATTGTCGGTGATATTCATGACCACCGCCTGCTCCGGCGCAAGCCAAGCGGGGAACGCGCCTTCATAGTGCTCGATGAGAATCCCGATAAAACGCTCAAAGGATCCAAGTATCGCGCGATGTAGCATGACGGGCGTCTGCCGGGAACCGTCCTCGGCAACAAACTGCGCATCCAATCTGGCCGGCATGGAAAAATCAACTTGGATGGTTCCGCATTGCCAGACACGGCCGATGCAATCCTTCAGCGAGAATTCGATCTTCGGACCATAAAAAGCGCCTTCCCCCGGTAGCAGGTCCCATGACAACCCTTTAGTGTCAAGCGCATCTGCCAATGCTTTTTCGGCCTTGTCCCAAACCGCATCGCTACCCACTCGCTGCTCCGGCCTGGTGGACAAACGAATAATAATGTCCGTGAAACCGAAATCAGCATAGACGCTAAAAAGCAGGTCGGTGAAACGGGATACCTCACCCTGAATCATGGCTTCGCTACAGAAGATATGTGCGTCATCCTGGGTAAAGCCACGTACGCGCATCAATCCCTGGAGTGTGCCGGAGGCTTCGTTGCGGTGACAAGAACCAAATTCCGCCAAGCGCAACGGCAGGTCTCGGTAGCTCTTTAACCCCTGGTTGAACACTTGAATATGACACGGGCAGTTCATCGGTTTGACGGCATAATCACGCGCTTCCGACTCTACCGTAAACATATTGTTGCGGAATTTATCCCAATGGCCTGATCGCTCCCAAAGCGTGCGATCAACAATTTGTGGTGTCTTGATCTCTCGATAGCCATTTGCGCGCTGGATGTCACGCATATAACTTTCTATAACCGTGTAAAGCGTCCATCCCCGCGGGTGCCAGAACACCATCCCC
>DJFQ01000259.1 GCA_002432095.1 Marinagarivorans sp. UBA5868
TCCAGTGCGATAGTGTCCGCGCCTCTTGGCTCGGTAGAAAATCAATGTCCGAGATAAGCACCTCGGAACCCTGTCTGGACACGATTTGGAAAAATTCACTCAAATGCGCTACAAGCCTGTTTATCGTCTCCTGAGCAAACAGGTCGGGCTGGTAGCTCAACTTTATAACAAGATTTTCGCGATAATGCGCATTGATCGTTATGGGATAATGACTTTTTATCCCCACCTCCATAGCTCGCACGCTCAGCGCGCCAAATTTTCCGCCGGCCTCCGCATCTATGATGTTGCTCAACGAACCGTCCAGAGGATAATTCTCAAAAACGACCAGGCTATCAAAAAGATTGGTTCCTTTTGGGATTCCACTGAGCCCCTGAATTTCAACCAGGGATAGATAACTGTGATCGTTGATTTCCACGCTTTTATTATGCAGAGCCGAAAGCAGGTTGGAAAAAGTCTGCTTATCTTCGAATTCGACGCTCAGGGGCACGGTATTAATAAAAAGCCCGACGATTTTATCAACATCCTCAACATCCGTTGGCCGCCCGGAGACAGTAATGCCAAAACTGATGTGCTTGTTACCGC
The DNA here is from genome assembly GCA_002432095.1 of Marinagarivorans sp. UBA5868. Classification (GTDB taxonomy): domain Bacteria; phylum Pseudomonadota; class Gammaproteobacteria; order Pseudomonadales; family Cellvibrionaceae; genus UBA5868. The sequence goes on from DJFQ01000259.1 coordinate 583, forward strand.
TATAGCGTTGCAGCAGGCATGCCCACACGGCTTGAACCATAGTGTTAATCGTGCAGCGTTCGTCCTTCGCAATGGTTGACAGTAAGGAACTTGTGCTTGTATCGAGCGTTAGAACTATGGTCCGGTCCTTTGCCTCTCCAGCCCGAGTATCAAGTTTATCCAGCGCCAGCGGAGTGGGAGACTCTATATTCTTCAGCTGATTCTTCCAGAAAGAGCGGGCCGGCTCTTTATCGAGTTTATGCAGCCAATCAATATAGTGCTGATAGGGAACCGGTGCAGGCAGAGCCAGCTCTTCGCCGGCTTTTCGGCGTTGATACAAGCTTAACAACTCACCGAAAATAATCGGGTTGCACCAGCCATCCAGTAATACGTGGTGGAAAGTCCAGATAAATCGGTGCTGCTCATCACTTAACCGTAACAAGGCTATGCGCATCAAAGGCGGTTGAGTGAAATTGAAACCCCTCGCTCTGTCTTCAGCGAGATAATTTCCTATGCCTTGTTCCTGCTCGGGTGCGGGCAGTCCTTTCAAATCGACTAAGGTAAAAGGTAAGTCGGCGGTTTTTACGACCAATTGGTGGATTTTCTGGCTTTCAAACCCGATAAAGCAGGTCCGGAATACATCATGTCGCAACACCAGCGCTTGCCAGGATTGAACGAATGCCTGCACATCGAGTTCGCCGTGCACATCGAACCCAAATTGAGACGTGTAGGATCCACCAGCTTCATCCATGAGCGCATGAAAAAGTAAACCTTCCTGCATTGGGGTGGCGATATACAATTTGTCAAAATTGTACTTGGCTGACAGGGTGTCCAGTGTCTCCTGGTCGACGGTGGCACTGGGAAAATCACTGGGCGCATACCGGCTTTGGCTGGTCAGGCAGTGATCGATGCAACCGCGCAGCGCCTGGGCGAAAAGATCCGCAAACCGCTCCCGCTGCTGCTCGCTGAGCACCTGCGACTCAATGCTAAAACGCAGCTCTGCGTCCCGCACCAAACCCTCGACACTCACCGGCTTTCGCTGGGGGTTCAGCGCGCTGACCGTCGCACCGGCCGATTCCTTCGCCCAGGAAAACACCGCGTTCCGATCGAGGCTGTTGTCGAACTGGCCCAGGTAATTAAAGAAGATTTCCGCCGAGGATTGTTCGGATTCCTGGTCCCTGATTGCTGCATCCCGCTGTATATACTTCAGCAGACCGTATCCGACACCTTTGTTGGGCAGCGCCCGGTATTGCTCTTTTACCGCGGCGATGAGACCGGCCCAGGATTTTTCCTGCGGGGCCTGCAGAATCAACGGATAAACCGCGGTGAACCACCCCAGCGTTTCGCTGACATCCAGCCCATCAAAAAACTCTTCCCGCCCATGGCCCTCCATTTCTATGCGCAGATTGCCGTGCCCTGTCCAGGCTTGATACGCCTGCCACAGCGCCGCCAACATCAATTCGTTGATCTGGGTCCTATAGGTGGTGTTCGATTCCCCCAGCAGCGCCGCCGTCTGCTGGGCATTCAAGCTGAATAAACTTACCCCCGGGCGCGGCGCGGCCTCGGATCGCGGCAGCGGTTTGACCGGCAACGCCAGGCGCTTCAGCCAATACTCCCGCTCCTCTCTGAAAGAGGAACTCTCTTTCACATAGGCCTGCAACGCATCGCCCCACTGTTGCAACGAAGACGTCTTGGGTGAAAGTTGAATGGTCTGTTGTTGCTGCAGCTGGGCCCAGGCTTGCTCCATATCCGCCAGCAGAATCCGCCAGGAGACCCCGTCCACCACCAAGTGGTGAATGGCCAGCAAAAGCCAGCCCGCGCCTTCGCCTTGCCGATCACCGGTATTGGCAATATAAAGCGCTTTGAGCAAAGGACCTTGTCCAATATCCAATGCGGCTTGCGCCGATGCACAGATCGCCTCCAGCGCCGCCTCCCGCGCCGGCGATGTGTGGCTGCTTAAATCGTGATACTCCAGCGAGGCATCCAACATGGCTTGGCTGTATGCCCGATGCTGCGCCTGCCACTCGCCCTGGTGCTCGATAAACTGTAAACGCAGAGCGTCGTGACGCTGATACAACGCGGCGACAATCCTCTCCCAATCGGCACGCATCAACCCATTGGGCATGTTCAGAAGAACGGCCTGATTATAATGATGCACCGCCGGCAGCTGCCTTTCAAAAAACGCGTGCTGACTCGGCAACAAATTCAATTTACCCTGCACCGCTCCCTGCGGCGTATTCAGGAGCACACCCGTTTTGATCACCGGCATCAGTGCCGCAATCGTCTGCAGCTCAAACAACTGCCGCACGGTAAAATGGATATCCTGCTTTTTCGCGCGCGTGACCAGCTGAATCGAGACGATGGAGTCCCCACCCAGGGAAAAGAAATTGTCTTCAACCCCAACCTGATCGAGCTTCAGCAGCTCTTGCCAGAGATGGCAAAGTTTCTCCTCTATGGGATTGCGCGGCGCCACGTATTTTTCTTTGAGCAGATCCGTCTCTTTGGGTGCCGGCAACGCATCACGATCAATTTTCCCATTAATTGTCAGCGGCATCCGCTCGATAAAAACGTAAATGGCAGGCACCATGTAATCCGGCAACTGCGCTTTAAGCTGCTGTCGCAAGCGGCCGCTCATCTCTGCCTTTTTTTGCAGAAGCTGGGCTTCATCATCACCTTCAAATGCTTGCGCCGGGACAATATAAGCCACCAAACGCTTATCCCCCCGCTCATCCTCGCGCCCGGTGACCACACTTTCCTTGACCGCATCCATCGATACCAGCTGCGACTCTATTTCACCCAGCTCGATGCGAAACCCGCGGATCTTCACCTGATCATCACAACGCCCCAGGAAATCCAGATAACCATCGGGTAACCAGCGGGCCAGATCGCCCGTTTTGTAGAGCCTGCTCACGCCGTCTGATACGAAGGGGTCCCGCACAAAACGCTCCTGCGTCAGCTGCGGCTGCCCGAGATAACCCAGGGCCAAACCCTCTCCGCCCACATACAACTCGCCCGGACAGCCTATCGGTTGCGGGCGCAGTTGACCGTCCAGCACATACAGCTTCGTATTGCCCATGGGCTTACCGATCGGCAATGAATCCCGTTGCGCAAGATCCGCCTCGGCCTGAATTCGATAGAAGCTACAGCCGATAACCGATTCGGTCGGGCCGTAGTGATTGAAATAATTCGCCTCGGGAAACATCCGCCGCAGCCTGGCAAGGGTGGCCGCCGATAAAATTTCACCACCAATGACAAAGACATGCCGCCCGGCACACGGCTGCGCATCGTCCAGCACCGCCAATAGGCCAGCCACATGGCTGGGTGTCAGGCGCAGCAAATAATTGGATTGGGCCTGCCGCAGGGCCTGCGCCAGATCCTCCAGCTCTCGACCCTCGTTGATCAATCCCACGCACCCGCCCGAGATCAGCGGCAGATAAATACTGGGCAAGGTGAGATCAAAACCGTAGGAGGTAAAGACCAAAGATCCATCGAGCGCCTGGTCGTAATAACCGTGCTGCGCAAAATCCAGATAATTTACCAACGCCCGATGCTCGACCATGACGCCTTTGGGCCGGCCGGTTGAGCCAGAGGTATAGATAACATAAGCCAGTGACGCGCTGTTTTGCTCGGCACCGGGATTGCCAGTGGGATAGCCCGTCAGCAGCAGCTCTCGGAGCTCGCTCTCAAGGGGCAGGACCTTTTTGTCCTCAAAGAGCCCCGCCTCCACCGTGAGATACGTCTTGGTCAGCACCAGCTCAATGCCAGTCTCATCCAAAATATGGTCGATACGCGCACGCGGATACGCGGGGTCGATCGGAACATAAGCGGCGCCCGCTTTGAGAATACCCAAAATGCCCACCACCATCTCCACCGAGCGCTCCACGCACAGAGCGACCATGGAGCCCGTTCCAATTCCCTGCTTGGCCAGATAATGAGCCAGTTTATTCGCCTGGATATTCAGATCGCGATAGGAAAGATCACCTTCTGAACTTCTGACGGCCACGGCCTCTGGTGTCCGCGCGGCCTGTTGCTCAAACAAATGATGCAGGCAGCTCGTCCGGCGGTAGTCAAAGGACGTGTCGTTCCAGTGCGATAGTGTCCGCGCCTGATCTTCCGATACATAAACCTTTAGTTCCCCCACTTTACTCGAGGAAGAAACCATCGATCGGCACAAAAGGGTTCTGAATGTGGCGGCCAAAAGCTGGATTGTCGATTCATTGAAAAGACTACGGCGATACTTCCATGTGAATTTGATTGTTCCCGCGACGTCATACGCGAAGAGTTCCAAATCAAATCTCACATCGCATTCTTCTTCGACTACGGGCTCAACCTTCAGACGCGATAGCTTCAACTGCTCTTCCGGAAGGTTATGTAAATCGAGTTTTATCTGGAAAACGGGACTGTGCGACAAGCTCCTTCCTGGACTTAGGTCCTCGACCACCCTTTCGAAGGGAACATCCTGATTCTGCAGCGCTTCGATAATCCGGTTTTTGTTCTCCGCTAACAAGTCGACAAACATCTGATCGTCAGAGATTTTATTTCTCACCACAATCGTATTGACGAAAAGGCCAACGAGAGACTCAACCTCCTGAAGTTTTCGGCCGGCAATGGGAGAGCCAACCACCACATCGCGCTCGCCACTATACTGGCTAATCGTAAGAGCAAAGACGGAATGCAAAAACATGAACAGGGTTGTGCCATGCTGCCGGCAAAAGGACGTGACTTCGGACGCAGTCTGGCTGCCTAAGTCAAAGGAATAGATTCCTCCTTCAAAAACCTGAACGGCAGGTCGCTTCCGATCGAGTGGGATCCGGTGCACCTGGGGTATGCCATGGAGTGTCTGCCGCCAATAATCCAGCTGCTTATTTTGAACGCCCTGCTCCAGCCACTCTTTGTGCCACTCGGAAAAGTCCAGATAGTCAATGCGTTGCTCGAATTGAAAACCCGACGAGCCCGCGCAGAAACAGTCGTACAGCTCAGAAAGTTCTCTTATCAGAATATTGGCCGACCACGCATCGACGGCGATATGGTGCATACAGACAGACAGCATCGCTCTTTCGTCATCCAGAAGAACGACAAGGACCCTGATCAGCACGTCCCGCCCTAGATCAAACTTTTTCTTCTGATTGGCGAGTAGAATATCCCGCGCACGGGCTGTTTGACTTGCTCGATCGGATTGACGAAGATCAACCAAGCCAACCGGGCAGGAAAAATCGTTATTGATCAAAAGGCGGATCGCGCCGCCGTCATCCGACAAGTTTGCCCTCAGCACCAGATGTCGATGCACGAGCGCTCGCACCGCATTCTTCAGGGCCTCGGTATCGAGTGGACCATTGACCTCGTATACCCGCGCGAGATTGTACTGGGTACTGCCTTCTTCAAGTCGATCGATGAAAAACATCCGCTGCTGGGCAAACGACGGCGAAAGATCTTTTCGATCCGTCTTTTTGGGGATCAGCGGGGAGGCCAACAGTTCTCTGCTCTGCAAACCCTGATCGATTCGGCGCACCAAGTCCTCGAGGCCTTTCGATCGTAAAAATACCTCAATAGGGACTTCTGCACCAATATGTGCTGTTATTCTGGCAACTACTTGCATAGCAAGAATGGATTGCCCGCCGAGAGACAGAAAATCGATATCAGCGGGAATTTCTTCCAAGCAGAGTACCGCTTTGAACGCTTCCTCGACTATTTCATGAGTTGTCTTACCGGCGAGCCGGCCTGGCATCGCACTTTCTTGATCCAAGGGTTTATTGCTGGGGCCATCATCGATGAGAACATTTAAACTGCCATCTAAGTAGGCAGTTTTGCTGGCGCTGCGCTTGATCTTGCCACTGGTGGTTTTTGGAATACCCCCGGCCCTTACCAAAACGACCGAAGAAAGATTAATGTCCAGCTGGGAAAGAACCGCTGTTCTTACAGTGCGCGCTATTTCAGCATAGTCTTGCTTCTTCGTGTGCCTATCCACCTCCGCCGCGACGACACAACGCTCGTGAAAGACATCGCCCACTGAAAATGCTGCGCACTGGGTTCTGCGGATGGATGGATGGCTTCTTTCCACAACCCACTCGATGTCGTGTGGATAGTAGTTGACACCCCCGAGGATAATGACATCTTTTATCCGTCCGAGAATAAACAGCTCATTATGGTGAATAAATCCAAGATCGCCCGTTCGAAGATACCGGAGTTCTGAACCGGGAAGTGTCGCTTCAAAGGTGTCCTTGGACAACTGCTGCAGGCCCCAGTAACCGCGCGATATGCTCGGCCCGGCAAACCACACCTCGCCGATGATTCCCGGCGCCGCAGGTTGCAGCGTCACGGGATCAACGATTGCCATGGTGTGCCTGTCCATGACTTCTCCACAGCTGACCAGCGAGCGGGCAGCTGGCTGATCGGAGACCTCCCGCACACTTCCAAGCTCAAGTTGCTGAGGATCGAAGTCCTTGACCATAGGGGATCGATCGGGATCGGTTCCTGTCAGATAGGCCGTCGCTTCCGCCATACCGAAGCATGGACAAAACGCTGTGTCACTAAATCCGGCGGTTCTGAACCGGTTGGAAAAGTGGGCCATGGTTTCCGGGTTAACGGGTTCCTCCGCCGTAAAAGCTATCCGCCAGGATCTGAGATCCAAAGCAGCGATATCGTCATCTGTCAGCCGTTTAAGGCACTCGTCGTAACCAAAGTTTGGCGCCCCGCAGAAAGTCCCTCGATAGCCCGATATCGCCTGCAACCAGGACAGAGGGTTCATAATGAAGCTGATGGATGGCATGACAACGGAAAGCGACCGAGTATAAATCGCTAAAAGGATCGTGCAGGCGAGTCCCATATCGTGATACATAGGGAGCCAGTTAACAAATACGTCTTTATCGCCCAGCCTCAAAGCTTCCGCCATGCCTCTCAAGTTGGCAACGGCATTTCCGTGTGAAATGATCACGCCTTTGGGTTTGCCCGTAGAGCCCGACGTGAACTGCAGGTAAGCCAGGCTATCTTCCTCAATCATCGGGTAGCTGAACGGCCGCCCCGCATCACGAATAAACTCGTCAGTGAGCAATATTTGAAGACCCTGATCATCACCCACTTTATTTCTGATGAAAGACCCGATCGTAGGAGCCACCTGTTTGCAGGAAAGGATGATCGACGCATCGCATGTGGCGATTACGTTGGCCACACCGTCAATTCGGCGCGCGCTGCTCGGCGGATACATCGGAACCGCTACCATGCCAGCATAAAGGCAGCCAAAAAACGCTTTGATGTAATCCAGTCCGGGGGGGAAAAGTAAGACCACTCTGTCTCCCGCCGCGCCTGCCAGCAAGAGTTCGGAGGCAATATCGATAGCGCATTCCTCCAGCTCCCGATATGTCACTGCGTCCTTCGAGCCACCCGTATCTTTGAGAAACTCGAACGCGCATTTGTCGCCGTTCATAGAGGAGGCGCGGCGCAGCACGTCGACAAGTGTCTTCACTTTTATCCATTCCTTATAGGTTTGTTGAACTTTTAGACCGCCATCTTCACCCCGGAACCCGCACCGGCCACCGGGCATTAATCCAGGGCAGCCTGCGAAGTTTAAGTAACAAAGCAGTCGATCATCTTTATTCGTATAGGGTGTCACGCACCCCGATGGCGCAGCGGAACCGCCGGGCCTATTGTGTCCACAGCCAGTATCTCGCTAGCGCGCTCTACCCGCGGATGTCTCGCGCCTGATATTCCTGCGCTATTCCCACTCAACTTTTCGGCGCGAAAGTCTCACCTCCCGAACCGGCCTACAACAGTTAGGAAAGTGAGAGTTCCGGCACCTTCGACGCTTCGTCACGAGCTAACAAACCATGACTGCGCTCACTGACTGAGACCACAAGCCCACTCTCCATCTTTATTATTTTGTCGGCTAAGTGGAAATAGCGGTCATCGTGGCTTATCACCACGATCAGCTTACCTTCGTCTCTCAGACTGGGCAGAATCTCCTGATAAAATATTTCTCTGTATCTCGGGTCCTGGTCTGCCGCCCACTCATCGAAGACGCAAACTTCACGGTCTTCCAGATAGCTCACCAGCAGTGCCAGTCGTCGGCGTTGGCCGTCGGAGAGTCGGGTGGTGGAAAACTCCCCTCCAGAGACTTGAACCTTTGAATCAATCTCCAGTTTCTTCAGATACTTTTCAGCAACTCGGTCCACATCGACTTTTCCCCCGTAGACCTTTTTAAACAGGTGGAAGTCAGAGTAAATCGCCGATATTTTTTGCCTGAACAGCTCCCGATTATGGTCGCCGATTTGGTGGCTACCGAAATAGACACTACCCGAATCGGGGGCGTAGTGGAGTGAAATGACCTTTCCGAGAGTTGTCTTACCCGATCCGTTACCCCCGACAATAAAAGTTATTTCACCTTTTCGAAGCTTCACATCGACGGGGCCAACTTTATAACCGCCACCCGCAGTCGACGAGCAGGGGTAGGCCATGTGCACGTCTTTTAAGGTGATCGAGTCCCAACGGGTTTCCTCCGGCGCACTGGATCCGCCAGCCGGCTCCTCGGGAAGCTCCGCGAGCATTTCCCTGATCTTTCTTAAAGAAACAGTCGCCAGGTTGATGGGCTTAAGCGAACCCAGAATCTTGGCAAGAGGTGCGGTAATGTAAAACAGCACCATAACTATGCCGAGAATACTTTCGCGAGAAACCCCCTCGGGAAGGATTTGGATGTACGTAAAGGCTCCAATAGCAAACAGGCTGATCATGCTCCCGTAGTTGATGGCGATGATCATGATGGTAGAAGCTTTTGAACTGTACTTTTGCAGGGAATCTTCGGCTTTGAAAAGCTCTTCACCGATAAAACCGGAACGTTTCAAGCTGTTGAGTTTCAGCTCCTTATTGCCGTAGACCAACCCACGTATTCCCTCGTACAAACCGTCGTAAATCTCTCTCGTCTTAGTCAGATGCCGGCGCGCGTAGCGAAACATTGCTCGATTGACCGCGATACCCAGTGTAATAACTGTGACGGCAATGACCGCCGCGCTCAAATTCAGGAAGCCAATATAGGCGACCAGGCCCACCACGGTGGCCACATTCACGAACAGGCTGGGATATTCTTCCGCTCCACTGACAACTGCGGGAATATCAGCCGTTATCACTGCCATGATCTTTGCCGAACCTACCCTCTCGAGATCGATGGTCTTGGCGTATGCAACCCTCTCGTAAAGATCCTTCCGCAATTTTGCTGTCGAGGAGATAGCGGTATTGACCAAAAATATCTGCGACACGCTTCTAAGCAGCAGAATCATGCAGCAGACCCCGACAAACACCATGGCCGCGTTGATGTTGTTTACGCTTATTCCCAGGATGCTGACGGTGTTCGGAATTTGGTGGACCCCGCTTGGTAATAAGGGGACCTCAAGAGAAATCAAAACCAGAGGAATAATGACAGAATAGGCGGCGCCCGCCAGGCAGCCCAAAAGCGTAGACCAAAAGACTTTATTGGGGGAACTCTCGATCAGGAGCGAAAATAGTCCCGCTGTAAGGGCGGCGGACTGCCGGTTACGACTCATCGGCCCACCCTTTCGGAACAGCCGGAACGCGGGGCCCCGACGGAGATGATCCCGGATGCCACATTTCGGTGGTTGTTACATCTTCCCTCGGTGTCAGATCCGAGTTCTGGTTGAGGCATGACGTACGCTCCGCAAGGCCACCGCCCATCAGGTTTTTCGACTGAGCCGTTCTCATTAACAATAAACAGCTTCCTTTTTTTGCCACAGATGGGTCTCGGTGGTGGTCCAATCTGAGACGTTTTGTTTCTGGAAAACGATTTTCAACAGCGGCGTCCCCTGAGCAGTCCTGATC